>JAIQFD010000004.1:475000-682180 GCA_020073495.1 Terriglobia bacterium | reverse complement strand
TCAATGTAAAACTCGCGCCGGATAATCCAGTGGACTACGTTTTTTCTTTCTTCCACACAGATGTCCCTGGAACGTCGGGGACTCCTCTTCCCTCTTGCCCCTAAGGAATCGGCCAAGAATCCAATCTGGGCATTGCGGGTCTTGGGAAAGTGCGGCTCCCGCCGGACCTGAAGGATTAGTTTCGCCAGAGAAGGCACGAAGTGCACCCTTTGGATCTCGGGAACCGCCCTGAAGGCCGCCGTAACCTCCTCCGGTGTATTCGCCTGAAGTAAGGGTTCTCCCACGACCTTCCAGTGTTTTCCAAGCAGCATTCGATAGTGGTCGGCGTTATTTCGAACGCGGGAGCGGTGAATGCCCGGGCGTCCGGGGGGCCTCTTCGGCGAGAGGCTGTCAACATCTTTTTTCGGTCCCGAAGTTACTTTTTTCCGATTTGCCATTTTTGCGTCAAGTTTTCGCATTCTGAGGGTTCAATTTTACGTGAAGTACTGCATGAATTGCGCGCAATTATGCGGAAAGCCGCTGCCCCCATTTCTTTGTTCACAAGCCGTCCAGACGGGAGGTTTCGCGAACTCGGGGTTACTCTTAAGGACGGAGACCCGATGTCGTTTCACGGAAATCGGGAACAGAACTCGGTGCCACGTGCCAGGACCGTGGCCCTGTATGCCCGTGTCAGCACGCTGGAGCAGAACTGCGGTCCGCAGCTAGATGACCTCCGCCGTTACGCAACCCAGCGTTTCGGACAAATGCATGAGTACGTCGACGTGGGCGTCAGTGGAGCCCAGCGTCGTCGCCCGCAGCTCGACGCCCTGATACACGATGCGCGCAAGCGGCGCTTCGACGTGGTTCTGGTTTGGAAGTTCGATCGATTCGCGCGGTCGGTGAAACACCTCGTCGATAGCCTGGATGAATTCCACGCTCTCGGCATCGATTTCATCAGCTACACCGAAGGTGTCGATACCACCACTCCAAGCGGTCAGCTCCTCTTCCACATTATGGGAGCAGTGGCACAGTTTGAGAGGGACCTGATTGCGGAGCGAGTGCGCGCTGGAATTGCCCACGCCCGCGCCATCGGGAAGCGAATCGGAAGACCGCGCGCCCGCATTGATGCTGAAAGGGTGATTGCGCTTCGCGGCGAGGGCAAGTCGCTCCGCAAGATTGCAAATGAGCTTGGCGTGCCCGTTTCGCGGGTGCGGCGGGCTATTCCTCATCAGGCTTCGGCGGTGCCAGCGTGAAGCCTCCGCTGACAGATCCGAGTTCACAGATGGGCTTGCAAGAGTTGCTAACCGCAGAGCAGGTCGCCAGCATTACCGGACTGTCGCGAGAAACCCTTGCGCAGTGGCGCTCCCAGCGCCGAGGTGTTCCGTATTTGAAGATCGGTAGGGCCGTCCGCTATGATCCAGCTGACGTTCAGCAGTACCTGCGGGGTTGCAGGGTTTCTGTCTCCGATCCACAAGAAAGGAGACACGAATGAGCGTCTACAAACGAGGCGGAGTCTACTGGTATGAGTTTTGGTTCCGAGGACAACGCTTCAGACAATCCACTGGATTCAACAACAAAACTGTTGCGCTTCGCGCGGAGGCGATTCGCAGGGCGGAACTGGCGGAAGGAAGGGCGGGGATCGCGCAACGCAAACCTTGCCCCACTTTCGAGCGTTTCGTGACGGATGAGTTTCTCCCCTGGTCGGAAAAGCAGCATGAGGCACACCCGAAGACGCATAAGCGTTACACGGTCAGCTCGAAACCGCTCATTGCGTTCTTTGGAAAGGTGCCGCTTGACGGAATATCCTCCGGACACGTGGAGAAATTCAAACTGGTGCGTGCCAGCGAAATCTCGTCAGCAGGGACCAATCGGGATTTAGCAGCACTACGTGTCATGCTGAATCTCGCAATCCGGCAGGGATACATCGAACGAAATCCCGTTTCAGGGGTGAAGTTCCTGCCCGAAGGTCCAGGCTGCATGAGGGTGGTCTCGCACGAGGAGCAGCAGAAGTACTTAGCAGCAGCCAATCCGCTGCTGCGGGATGTAGCCGTGCTGATTCTGGAGACGGGAATGCGTCCGGATGAGGTTTACAGGACAGAACCGAAAAACGTTCATCTCGACCGGCGTTACATATTCGTACCGAACGGAAAAACGAGATTCGCTCGGCGGAATGTCCCGTTGACCGATGCGGCAGTTCAAGTCCTCACGCATAGGTCGAAGACTGCGCTCGGAGCTTACCTGTTTCCGTACAGCGATGACCCAAACAGACCACTTGTGTCATTGCAGAAGCAGCACGAGGCCGCGATGAAACGGGCTGAAATCCAACCAAAGTTTCGAATCTACGATCTCCGACACACCTTTGGGTCACGTTTGGCGATGGCTGGAGTTGACCTAGCAACTCTCAGGGAGTTGATGGGCCACTCGCATATCTCAACGACCATGAGATACGTTCATCCGACGCCAGAGCACAAGCGGGATGCGATGCGGAAACTGGAGGATTTTAACGCGCAGCAAGTTTCCGCCCGACCGGACTCAAAGGGGTCCCCACAAAAGTCCCCACATCGACCGAAAAAGCGGTCCAGTTCCAAGCCGGGGACTTGCTCGCAACTGATTGATATGGCGGAGAGAGGGGGATTCGAACCCCCGGTACAGGTGTTAGCCCGTACAACGGTTTAGCAAACCGCCGCCTTCAGCCACTCGGCCATCTCTCCGCGGTAGGCAGGTGCGCTGCTGGGATTATAAATCATGGCTGGCGCAGGACGGTGTGGTAAGGATCGAGCGCCAGCTTGCGCGTGCCGGCAGGGACAGGGAAACGGAACGCGGTTTCGGGGCCGTCGGCGAAGATGCGGCCGACGTACACCAGCTTTTCTTCTTCTTGAGCGGCGGGACGCGGGCGGGAGATGACCCTGGCATAGACAGGAACGGCGGTGACCAGGCGCGCGGGCGCGTCGTCCTGGGTGACCGTGCCGGTGGCAACCGGCTTTCCCGAGCGGCCGCTGATGCGCACCGACGCGAGCTCGAGCCGCGGGATCGCGATGCCGTTTACCCAGCCGGCGGAGAACCAGTCCAGCGAGCGGCGTCCTTCGAACCAAGCCGAGCGCGGCAGAGCCTCCTCGGCCGCTTTCTGGAGGTCGGACGTGGAAATCTCCCGCCCGCGATGCGCCTGGTACAGGGAGCGCAGCATCCCCAGGAACCGCGAGTCGGGATCGGCCCCGGGGGCCGCGGATTCGTCGCGCAGCAGGTGTCGAAGCATGTGGATGAGCCAGGTGCCGCGGCCGTAGAGAACGGTGGCGTAGGCCGCAGGCACGCGTGAGGAGAACAAGCGGGTACCCAGGGTGACGGGCCCGGCATCCTTGATCAGCCGTCCGGTTGAAGCCTTGTTCAACAGACGGTCGCGATAGTGCTCAAGCACAAGACGGAAGTCATCGGGGCGGCCGCTCTCCAACAGCATCAGAGCGTAGTAATTGGCTAGACCTTCCATCAACCAGTCGTCGCGATATCCCTGGGGAATCACGGCGTCGCCCCACCACTCGTGTGCGACCTCGTGCACCACCATCAGGCGGCTATACATGATTTCAGAGTCGGGATCGAGTGTCAGTCCGCGGCGCTCCTCGGGCGACAGGTAGACGTACCCGGAGAGAAAGATCAAGCCCGGCCACCCCATGCTGTTCTGGCCAGGCACCTGGGTGAGGGCCAGCGAACTGTAGGGAAAAGGAGCGAGCCGCTGGGAGACGAATGCGATGGCGCGCGCCGCATCCTCGGCGACCAGCGGAGCGTGGGCGGCCGGTTGCGGGCGAGGCTCGACGATCAGCACCGGCGGCGCGCCAGCTTTGGGGGCAACGGGAAAGCCGGGCGCGATGCGAACCCGCGTGGGGAAAGCGCTCTCCATGCCGCGGCCGGCGAAGCTCTGGACCAAGGTCTCGCCGGCCTTCGCGGCGCTGGCAATGTACTCGCCGAGATTGAAACCGGCCACGGGGATGGGTCGTTCCGACACCCAGTGTGACTCTTTCTGCCCGCCCGACTCCTGCTCGGAGATCTTCTTGCCGGTGGCCAGCAGCGTCCAGGGCGCCGGATAGGTGAGCCGCAGGTCGAAGTCAGCCATGGCCATGCCCCGGTTGGGATACCAGACACCGCGAGCTCCGACGTACATCAGCCCGCCGCCGGCCTCGGTCATGACCGGGCCGGCGTAGCGGAAGCGGAGTTGGACCTTTTGCCCGTCCTGAAGCGGCTGGGGGAAGACGACGGCGATCACATCATTGCCGCGGCGGGCAAGTTCTCCGCCCTGGAGCGCTTCGTTCTGGATGAAATCCAGGGCGCTGCCGCCGCTGGAGACGGTGCTGACCTGCAAGTAGCGCGAAAGTTGGAAAAGGAGCGTACGGTCTCCCCCCTCGAGGACGTCGATGTCAAGGGTGGCGTCACCCTCGAGCTGGTGCGGCGGCTCGATGCGCGCGTCGATGGCGTAGCGGCGTATGGCGATGTCTTTCTGGCCGAGTTCGGTGGCGGGCTGCTCCGAGGTCTGCGCGGCGGTGCGTATGCCGCGCGCGGAGCGCATGGGGAAGGCCGCCCAGATGTCGTAGTAGTGCGCGCCATCGGCCAGGTTGGGCTGCCCCAGGAAGACCTGCTCTTCGTAGGCGGTATCGAGGTAAACGTCGAAGGTTCCCAGGCGCGTTCCGGCGAGCCGGGCGTGAAAGACGCGCTGGCTGCCAGCGTCGTGTCCCGGCGCGCGGGTGAGCACCGCGAGGAGATGGAGCGCATCGGCCTCGGCGAGGCTGCGCACCGCGGGGCCCCACTTGTCCACGAAGGACTGCGGGTCGTCGGCGGGGCCGCGGGTGGCGGCCATAAGACGGTCGGTGAAAGCGGCACTGAGACGGAAGAACGCGGTCGTGAAACGCTCCTCGAGCACGGCTGCGCCGGTGTGCAGGGCCAGCGACTCGCGCTCCCGCTGGGTGGGCGGCACGACCAGTACTTCGCCGTCGCCGGAAAAGAAGGCGCCGGTGGTGTGGCCGGCGACGGGCTCCATCAACGCGATGACACCGTCGGTGAGAGTGAGATGGATGTCTTCGACGTCCACGTTGGCGTCGCGTACGCGGAAGACGCGCGTGCGGTCCAGGCCGTTGCTGCGCAGGGCGCGATAGAGCTGGAGCGCGTCGCCGGATTGGGCGAGGGCGGCAGGCGCCAAAAGCAGCAGACAGAGCATCAGCCGGAACGTGGACATAAGGGCCCCTGCCGCAATAGACACCGGGAGCGGACGTTGGGAGCGGTCTTGGCGAAAAGATTTAACCACAGAGGACGCAGAGGAACACGGAGGAAAGCAATCGAAGAATTAAGAAAGAACGCGATTCCGCCACCGTGACGGTGGGACGCTGGAGCCAGAGCCGGGCTACGGCGGGCACACTTTCGTTACTCCCCCAAGACGAGGTTCGTTGCTAGAATGCGGCGCATTGTGCCTGCCAGCCGCATACTTCTTATCACGCTCCTTCTCGCCGCCAGCACGGCCGCGGCCGACACTATCCGCCTGAAGAACGGCCGCACCATCTATGCCGACCAAACCCGTGAAGTTGACGGCAAGATCGAATACGAGGTCGGCGACAACACCTTCGCCATCCCCAAGTCATCGGTGGAACGGATCGACAGCGGCGGAGTAGCCCCTCCGCGATCGAGTTCGGCAGGCGCGGCGGCCGAGCCGGAGATGCCGTCGATCGTGCCCAGCGGCACGGTGAAGGGCGCCGAGACCATGATGTCGCGCATCGTGAAGGATGGGCGTGTGGACCTGGACGCCCTGTCGGCCGCCGAGCGCCAGGGCGATCCCGAGATCGCTGCCGCGGCCAATTTCGTGGCCGGCAAGTTCGAGCAGGCGCACGGCAATCCCGACAAGGCCCGGCTCTACCTGCAGCGTGCCCTGGGACTGATGCCCAACAATCCGGTCATCCTGATGCAGTTCGTGGCCGTGCTGCTGGAGATGCACCGCTTCGCGGAGGCGCTCCCGCATGCCGTGCAGGCGGCGCGGTTGGCGCCGAATTCCGCCGATGCGCACGCTCTGTTGGGCTACGCCTACTTCGCCTCGGAGAAGACGAAGGAAGCGATCGCCGAGTTCAAGCGCTCCGTCGAACTGCGAGCCGACCCCTCGATCCAAGCGCTGCTGGACAAAGCGGAGCGCGAAGCTAGCGCCGAAGCGCGGTTCGGAGAGCAGGAAACCGGGCACTTCACGATCCGCTACGAGGGTGAGCAGGCGCCGGCGGCATTACGGCGGGCGATCGTCAGCACACTGGAAGTGCACTACGACGACCTGGTGCGCGAGTTCGGGATCGCGCCGCGGCAAAACATCGTCGTGTCGCTCTATACCGGACAGGCCTACTTCGACGTCACCCAGGCGCCGTCGTGGTCGGGCGCCGAGTACGACGGCAAATTGCGCATCCCCGTCGAAGGGCTGGGTGCAGTGACTCCGGAGCTGTCGCGGGTACTGAAGCACGAACTGGCGCACGCGTTCATCGCTCAGATCACTCGCAACCGCTGCCCGATGTGGTTGAACGAAGGCATCGCGCAGGCGGTGGAACCGAAAACCTCCGCGCGCCACGGGCATGCGCTGGCGACGATGTTCGCGCGCAGCGCCGAGGTCCCACTGAACCTGTTGGAGGGCAGCTTCACCGGCTTCGACACGCGCACGGCGGAGGTCGCGTACGCCGAGTCTCTAGCCGCGGTGGAATTCATCGTGCACACCTACGGCATGAGCGACGCGGTCCGCATCCTGCAACGGATCGGCGAAGGCTCCTCGTCCGAGAGCGCGCTGCGCTCGGTGATCCATTCCGGGTACAATTCGTTCCAGGGAGAAGTCGGGGACTACCTGAAGAAGACCTATGGGGAGTGAACGGATCGGGTGATCGGGCCAACGTTGGAGATTCTCTGATCGCAGCCGGCCTGGCGGGGTCGCCGGTTCTTATCACATCGTCGAATGCTTCCACTCGTTTATCATGGCGCTTCCCATCGGAGGCATGCCATGCGACGTTGGGCCTTGTTCCTCTGTCTTTCTCTTTTCCTGTGCTCCCTTTCCGGATCGTCCTTCGCGCAAAACCTGGAACGTCGGCCGGCGACCTCCGTCGCCTCCGGCGTCCTGCACTCCAGCGGCAAGTACGACATCGCGCGGTACCTGAACATCCGCTCGGCGTCGAGCCCCAGCTACTCGCCCACTTCGGATGACATCATCTACCTCACCAACACCACGGGGACGAACCAGGTGTGGAAGAATCCCGGGCACGGTGGATACGCGGAGCAACTGACGTTTTTCGACGACCGCGTGCTGCGCGTGAAATGGTCGCCGCGCGGCGACGTGGTGCTGTTCACCAAGGACCAGGGCGGCAACGAGCGGGCGCAACTCTACCTGATGGACCCCGACGCCGAGACTATCGAGGAGCTGACCAGCTCGCCGAAGGCGATCTTCCAGTTCGGCGAGTTCTCGCGCGACGGGGCGAGGATCTGCTACTCCTCGAACGAACGCAACGAGCGCTACTTCGACGTGTACGTGATGGACCTGGGCATGCGCCGGGCGCGGCGGCTGCTCTCCGGCGAAGTGAATTACTACGCGCACTCATTCTCTCCCGATGGGCGGCACGTGCTGGTCAGCCGCGAGAACACCAATGCCGACAACGACCTGTTCCTGGTGGACACGCGGAGCGAGAGCGTCGTGCACCTCACGCCGCACGCGGGCGAAGCGATGTACCGCGATATGGCGTGGCTGCCCGACGGCAGCGGCTTCTACCTGGCGTCGAACGAAGGCCGCGACAAAGCGAACCTGGCGTTCCTGGACGTCCATGCGCGCAACTTGCGCTACGTCGAAGACGCTCCCATGGAGCTCGACGAAGCGACCGGCATCGCCATCGACCGCCAGGGCACGACCCTGTTCTACGCCTGGAACAACAACGGGACGTCGCTGGCGAAGCTGCGCGACCTGAAGAGCGGGCGGGTGCAGGAGTTCCGCGGGCTGCCCAAGGGCGTGATCGGCAAGGGATCGTTCAACGGCGATGGCAGCCGTCTGGCGTTCGCCTACAGTTCGCCGGCCATCAATGGCGACGTCTGGGTGTGGGACGTGGTGCAGAACAAGGCCTGGCAGGTGACCCACTCGACGCGCAGCGGGATCCCCAGCTTCGTGGAGCCGCAGGTAGTTTCGTACCCGTCGTTCGACGGGACCATGATCCCCGCGTTCCTCTACCTGCCGAAAGGCGCGGCTAAGGAAGGCAGGCTTCCTACGATCGTCAGCGTGCACGGCGGGCCGGAGGCGCAAGAGCGTGCCGGCTTCAACCCCGTGTACCAGTACTTCCTTAATCGCGGGTATGCGGTGCTGGCCCCGAACATCCGCGGCAGCGCCGGCTTCGGCACCAAGTACCTGCACATGGACGACTACAAGAAACGCAAGGACGCGATCGAGGACGTGGCCCAGGCCGCGGCATACCTGAGATCGACCGGGTACGCCGACCCGGACAAGCTGGTGATCATGGGCGGCAGCTACGGCGGCTTCATGACCCTGGCGCAGGCGACCATGCATCCGGAACTGTGGGCGGCCGCGGTCGACATCGTAGGCATCGCCAACTGGCGCACCTTCTTCCAGAACACGGGCGCGTGGCGGCGCGCCAACCGCGCCACTGAGTACGGCGATCCGGAGAAAGATCCGGGGTTCATGGATTCCATCTCGCCCATCAACTTCGTGGACAAGATCCGCGCCCCGCTGTTCGTCATCGCGGGCGCGAACGACCCGCGCGTGCCCAAAGAGGAAGCCGACCAGATGGTGGCCAAGGTCAAGGCCAAGGGCGTTCCGGTGGAGTACATCGCCTTCCCCGACGAGGGCCACGGCATGGCCAAGCGCATCAACCGTATCAAGGGATACTCGGCAATCGCGGAATTCCTGGATAAGTACGTGAAAGATAAGTCGTCAGCCGGTAGTCGTTAGCCGGCAGCAGACTCCGGCTCAGTGAAGGACGCGGACCGGCGAGCGTCCGCGTCGTTCTTTTGTGCGCGTTACAATCGTGGTTTGTACGAATCCATTTGCGAGTGACTTTATGAAGCTGCTCTCCGCTCTCCTGATACTGCTGCTGATGCTTGCCCCGGCCGCCACCGCCGGGGAGAAGCCTACTGCCACGCCGGACCTCGCTGGGTTGAAGACGATGGCGGCGCGGTTCGTGCCGACGGAGATGAAGGTGGAACTGTCGAAGCTCTCGGCGGGCGACCGCAAAGCGCTGGCCAGGCTGGTGGAGGCCGCGCGGGTGATCGATGACATCTTCCTCACGCAGTACTGGGCCGGCAACCACGACCTCTACAAGAAACTGCAGGCCGACAGGTCTCCGCTGGGATGGGCGCGCCTGCACTACTTCTGGATCAACAAGGGACCGTGGTCGGAGCTCGACGAGTTCAAAGCCTTCGTGCCCGGCGTGCCGGCCAAAAAGCTGCCGGGGGCGAATTTCTATCCCGAGGACATGACCAAGGAAGAGTTCGAGGCGTGGGTGAAAGCGCTCCCGGCCGATCAGAATAAGCAGGCGATCGGATTCTTCACCGTCGTGCAGCGGGATCCGGAGACGAAGAAGCCCACACTGTGGCCGTACAACGACGCCTACGGGTCGGACCTGGACCGCGCGGCGATGTTGCTGCGTGAGGCCGCAGAACTGACCGACAACGCCACGCTCAAGAAGTTCCTGACCACGCGCGCGGCGGCGTTCCTGTCGAACGGCTACTACGAGAGCGACCTGGCGTGGATGGACTTGGACGCGTCCATCGACCTCACCATCGGGCCCTATGAGACCTACAACGACGAGCTGTTCGGGTATAAGGCGTCGTTCGAGGCGTTCGTCAACCTGCGCGACGACGTGGAGACGGAGAAGGTTCAGTCGTTCTCCGCGCGCATGCAGGAGATCGAGAACAATCTGCCCATCGAGGACAAGTACAAGAATCCCAGGCTCGGGGCTTTGGCGCCCATCCGCGTGGTGAACGAGGTGTTCGGCGCCGGCGACGGCAATCACGGCATCCAGACCGCCGCTTACAACCTGCCCAACGACGAAAAGGTCACCACGGAGAAGGGCACGAAGCGGGTGATGCTGAAGAACGTCCAGGAGGCGAAATTCGGCAAGATCCTGGTGCCCATCGCCCAGCGGCTGCTCGTGCCCGAGGCGCAGAAAGATGTGAACTTCGAGAGCTTCTTCACCCACATCCTGGCACACGAGATGACGCACGGCATCGGGCCGCAGCAGATCAAGGTGGGCGGGCGGGCCACGACGGCCCGCCAGGAATTGAAGGAGCTGTTCGGCGCCATCGAGGAAGCCAAGGCCGACGTCACCGGGCTGTTCATGCTCCAGCACCTGATGGACAAGCAGATGAAGGGCAAACGCACCGCGGGCGGGCAGACCAGCGGCGAGGAGCGGCAACTCTACACGACATATCTTGCCTCGGCGTTCCGCAGCCTGCGATTCGGCAGCAGTGACGCCCACGGCAAAGGCATGGCGGTGCAGTTCAACTACATCTTCGACAAAGGCGGGTTCGTCGCGCGTCCCGACGGGCGGTACGAAGTGGACTTCCACAAGATCAAGGACGCGGTGCGGGACCTCGATCATGAGCTGCTGACGCTGGAGGCCACCGGCGACTACGCAGGAGCGAAGAAGATGCTGACGGAGATGGGCGTCATCCGCCAGCAGACGAAGAAGGTGCTGGACAAGCTGGCGGACCTGCCTACGGACATCGAACCGGTGTTCGTGACCGCGAACCAGATCTCGCCGCCGCCACCCGGCGCGCCTACAGCGGTTCCCGGTAAGGCGAAAAAGTAACCATCTGCGCAACGGGATTTACTCGGAGCGCGGGTGGGGGTATTCTGCCGCCCGTGCCGGACCGACGAAAGAAGCCCGAGTCTCGCCAGCCCGAACGTCGTGGACAGAATCGCCGCGCGTTCCCCCGCTGGGAGATGCCGTTCGAAGTGCGCTACGGCCTGGGAAAAGACAGTTGGCCGGGACAGGGCGTGGAGATCGGCGAAGGCGGCATGGCTTTCACCGGCGACATGCGCTACGACCCGGAAACGGAGATCGATGTCCGCTATCGCTTGAATCCCGAAGAAGAGTGGGTGAAGGTGAAAGCGGTGGTGCGGCACGTCGAGGGGAACATCCTCTTCGGCGTCGAGTTCCTGAACCTGCGTCTGCCCGACCGGCTCAATATCCTCGACTACGCGAGCACGAAAAAGTAGCTCCGCTTATTTCTGTTTCTTCTTTCCAAAGAGCCCGCCCAACATTCCGCCAACACCCTCGGCCGGCGCGAGGACGGTGTTGCCCACCGCTCCAGCGACGTCGGGGATGAAGATGGGATTCGAGGTCGTGCCCTGGATGAGGAAGGGCACGGCGCCTTTCGACTGTCCGAAGCTGGTGATCTGGGTCACGCCGCCGAGCATGCCGCCGCTGACCAGCTTGGCGCTCATCTTGTAATTCAGCGAGTTGTTGGCGCCGATGGTGCCTGAGCCCGTCACCGTGCCGATGGAGGGCACCACCACGTTCAGGTTGTCGGTGCGGATGCCTTCCGGCGAGACCCGCAGGTTGGAGCTGAGCGTCTGGATCACGGTGTCGGAGCCACCCTTGAGGCCGGCCAGGGCGGATATGGCCGACATCTTCGAAGAAAGGTTGTAGCCGGTCAGAGTGGTGTTCGAGACGTTGACGGGGCCGCTGGTCACCAGCCGGTCGAGAGGACCGTCGAGGGCGAGGTTCGCGTCCGCGGTGCCTCCGCGCAGCGACGCGCCCGACGGAAGCATCACTCCGAAAGCGGGCAGCAGGCCCTCGACGTCGTCCACCGGCAGGTGCGAGGCGTTTAGCTTCATGTGCACGACGGGAGTTTCGCCGCGAGTGTCGTAGGTGCCGGAAAGCTTGGCGGCGCTCTTGCCGATGAGGATGTCGCCGCGGGTCAGGGAACCGGCCTGGCGCTTGTGGTCGTACTCCGTCGCATAGTCGAGCGAGACGGGATGGCGCGCGGCCGCACCGCTCTTCACCACGCGCAGCTTGTCGATGGTGGCCTTTCCCTGGGAGTGCGCCGTTTTGCCGTCGGAATCCACCTTGCCGGTGTAGTCCAGCACGCCGGCGATGCCTGAAGCGGGATCGACGAAGCCGGTGCTGGCCATGTCGATGTGCTCGACCTTGACGTCGGCTTTGAGCGGCGTTTCCGCCATGTCGGTCTGGTTGAGCGGCCCTACTTCGCCCTCGACCTTCATGGACCCTCCGCCCGGCGTCTTGGCTGCGAGCGTGATGGGCATGACTAAGGTGGTGGAGAGGTCCTTGATCTTGAGCTGCACGTCCTCGTATACGCGGGTCTTGCCGCGTGCGGGCACGGTTCCCACCACGATGCGGCCCTTCTCGACCTTCAGTTCTCCGACGGAGAAATCGGCCTGCGGAGCGGACGGGGCATTCTTAGCGCCCTTCGCTCCCATGCTGGAGTAGTTCCACTTGCCGGATGCGGTGCGCAATAGCTGGATCTCGGGCTCGCGCACGGTGAGCGAGCGCACGTGCAGCGCGCGGGAGAAGATCAGCGGCATCATCTCCACGCCGACGTCGAGGCCCTTGGCTTTTACGAAGGGCTCGCGGCTGAAGCCGGGGTCGTCGCTGATCGAGATGTCCTCGGCAACGACGCCGCCCGCCAGCAGCGAAAGCTTGAGGTTGCCGATGTGCACCTGGCGGTCGAGGGACTTCTGCAGCTCGGACTCGATCATCGGCCGGAACTTATTGGCGTCTACCAGGACCGGCAGCAGGACAACGATCACCACGAGAACCACGACGATGATGCCGGCGATGAGAAGGCCTTTGCGTTTCATGGCAACCTCCTAACGCGTCAGGCGGAAGCGGACATGCCGGCCGCGGAGCGGACGAGAGCGAGCGCGGTGATGTCGTTCTCCGCCACTCCCGGCTTGCGGCCGTTACGGGTGAACTCTTCGACCGATTGCAGGATGCGCGTGCAGAGGTCGTGCGCATCCGCGAACATCGTCGCTTCGAACACCTCGGACAGGCGCTCCATGCCGAATTCCTTCGACTTATGCTTGCTTTCCACCAGCCCCTTGGAGACGATCAGAAGCGCGGCCCCCGGTTGGAGCACCGAAAGCTGCGTGTCGTGGGCCGCGTGGGAGAACAGTCCCATCGGGAAGCCGTTTGCGGGCAGCAGCGTGACGCCCGTGGAATCACGCAGCAGGGCAGGCGGGTGCCCGGCATTGATATAGGCCAGCGTCCCCAGGCGCTCCTCATAGCAGCCGATGAAGGCGGGCGAGTTGCGCACCCCGTCGGCCGCCGTCATGATGGCCCGGTTCACGTCGATGAGCAGGTCGGTCATCGCGTCGTGTTCGTTGAAGTATTCCCCGGAGAAGTTCTCCTCCACCTTCTTGCGGAAGACCTCCTGGGCGCTGGCGGCGATGTGCAGGGCCTCGTCGCGTCGCCCGGCGATGTCGGCGAGCATGAAGACCAGCCGCCCCGCCGGGGTCACGACGAAATCATAGAAGTCGCCCCCGATGCGCGCGGCTCGGTAGAGCGCGGCGAGCGACGAATTCGGCAGCGTGGGAACCACCGCGGGAGCGGGGTGCCGCAATTCGCGTTTCGGCGCGGAGCTGTAGAAAGGTATTTTCATCTGGGACCGGGGGAGGCGGCAGTACAGTAGCACAAAATAAAGGCGGCTGGGAGCAGGATGTTGGGGCGCGACCCGCGCCCCTGGCCGGCTGGTGTTCGACCCCGGCGGAAGGTTAGAATAACGGGCATCGCACCCGCATGAACTGGAAAGCAGTACGTCGTCCCGTAAGTCCTGAGTTTCTATTATGAAGAGAGTCCCCCTTTTCCTTGTCACCCTGGGTCTCCTCCTGCCCGCGGCGCTGTTCGCGGACACCATCGTCGAGGAGATCGTCGCCCGCGTGAACGGCGAGGTCATCACCCGCACCGACTACCAGAAGGGCCGCGAGCAGCTCATGAACGACGTGAGGCAGGAGTTCGGTGCGGAGGCGGAACCACAGTTCAAGCAGCGTGAGAAGGACGTGCTACGCGACCTGATCGACCAGCAACTGCTGCTGGACAAGGGGAAGGAGTTGGGCATCACTGCCGACACCGAACTGGTCAAGCGCCTGGACGAGATCCGCAAGCAGAACAACCTGGCCAGCATGGAAGACATGGAGAAGGCGGCAACCTCGCAGGGCATCAGCTTCGAGGACTTCAAGCAGCAGTTGCGCAACAGCATCATCACCCAGCAGGTGATCGGGCAGGAAGTCGGGCGCAAGATCCGCATCACCCCCGAAGAGGGCAAACAGTTCTATGAAGAGCACAAGAAAGAACTGGAACAGCCGGAGCAGATCCGGCTGAGCGAGATCCTGGTCACGGTGGAGAAGGACGCCTCCCCGGAACAGATCGCCGCAGCCCAGTCCAAGGCGGACGACCTGTTGAAGCAGATCCGCGGAGGAGCCAAGTTCGACGAGGTGGCGAAACGCTCGTCCCAGGGCCCGACCTCGGCACAGGGTGGCGACCTCGGTCTCTTCAAGCGCGGCATGCTGGCCAAGGAACTGGAAGACATGACCTTCGCCATCAAGGCCGACGAGGTCTCCGACGTCATCCGCACCAAGCAGGGCTTCGTGATCCTGAAAGTCACGGAGCACACCGCCGCTGGCATGCCTTCCTATAAGGAAGCCGAGCAGAAGATCGGCGACGCGATGTATTACAAGAGGCTCCAGCCGGCGCTGCGCGCCTACCTGACCAAGCTGCGCGAGGAAGCCTTCATCGACATCAAGGAAGGATTCGTGGACTCGGGCGCCAGCCCGAACCAGACCAAGCCCGTCATCACGGCGTCGGCGGCGGAGCAGGCGCAGCAGGCGAAGAAGAAAAAGAAGAAATTCCTGATCTTCTAGCTGTGGGTCGCGAATCCCGGGGTGTGAGAAGCGCGGCCAACGCCGCGCTTTCTCATGACTCGCAACACGGTGTTCGGCACTCCGCACTTGTGTCAGAATAGCGCCTGCCCCTGGATCGGGATCTCTTATGAAGGACTTTTACGTCCGCGATTGCGCCGCCAACGAGAACAAGGTCATCACCTCCTCCTTCGTCGTCGCCTCCAAGCAGGTCAAGAACAAGAAGACGGGCGAGCCCTACCTGGACCTGCTGCTGGCCGACCGCAGCGGCCAGATCCAGGCCAAGATGTGGGACAACGTCGCCGAAGCTCTCAACGCCTTCGAGCAGGATGATTTCCTCAAGATCAAGGGCCTGATCAACAAGTACAACAACCGCTGGCAGCTCACCTTGCACAAGGTGCGGCGAATGGAGGAGTCCGAGATCGATTTCTCCGACTACATGCCCAAGACCACCAGGGACGTAGAAGAGCTGTGGCGGACGGTGAGCGAGTTCGTGGCGACCTTCAAGGACCCGCGGCTGAAGGCGCTGCTCGAGGCTTTCATGGCCGACCCGGAGATCGCCGCGGCTTACAAGACTGCGCCCGCGGCCAAGACCCTGCACCATGCCTACATCGGGGGCCTGCTTGACCACGTGGTGTCGCTCTTCCGCTCCTGCGACCTGGTGTGCCGCAACTACCCGCAGATCGACCGCGACCTGCTGCTGACCGGCGCCTTCCTGCACGACATCGGCAAGATCCACGAGCTCAGCTTCAATCGCTCCTTCGCCTACACCACGCGCGGGCAGCTGCTGGGGCATATGATCATCGAACTGGAGATGTTGCACGACAAGATCGCGCAGGTCCCCGGCTTCCCTGCCGAGTTGACGACGCTGATCGAGCACTTGATCATCAGCCACCACGGCCAGTACGAGTTCGGCTCGCCCAAGCTGCCCATGTTCCCCGAGGCGCTCATGCTGCACTATCTGGACGACCTTGATTCGAAGATGGAGGCGATGCGCGCGCACTACGAGCGCGAGGCGGAGCTGGACGGCGAATGGACGGCGTATAACGCGTCGCTGGGACGCCCCCTGCTCGACGTGAAGAAATTCCTCGCCAAGCGCGCCGAGGAAGAGAAAGCGGGCGCGGCCGCCGCGTCCGAAAAGAAGTGATCGCTGCCGCCAAAACCCGCCTGCCGCAACTCGAACTGGATTGCCTGCGCGTGCTGTGGAAGCACCCTGGAGCCAGCGTCGCCGAAGTGCGCGCCGCGCTGGGCCGGCCGCTGGCCTACACCACCGTGATGACGGTCCTCGACCGCATGAGCGCCAAGGGCGTGGTCGACCGGCGGAAGAACGGCCGCGCGTATTCGTACTCGCCGGTCCTGGACGTGGAGAGCGCGCGCCAGGAGGCGGTCGCGCGCCTGCTGGTCAACCTGTTCGAGAACGACTGTGAGGCGCTCGTCAGCTATGTCGCGCGCTTCCGCGGGAAGGAGCCTTCGCATGCGTCGCCGCGCACGGTGACGCGCCGCCCGGCGAAGAAGCAGCGCGCCGCCGCTTCCGGGAGCACCTTCGCTCCCAGCCGGATCGACGATTCCCTGCTCTAGGTCTTTGTCGGTAGCTCATTCTCCCTGATCGGCTGCTACCAACGGCCAAAGGCCAACGACTAAAGGACAACGACCGATCTGCCTTGGTGCGTTGCGTCACACCCGGCGTTCTGGTAAAACGGCGTCGCTCTCATAAGGGAGGTGTTTATGCGTATACGGATAGCGGCGTCAGTGGTCCTGCTGGCAGCGTCGCTGGCGCTGCTGGCGTGCGGCAGCAAGCCCCCGGCGTCGGAGACTTCAGCCACAGGTGCGGCACCAGGTGCCACCCCAGCGACGGGCGAAGCCAAGAAGCCCGGGCTGCTGGAACGTCTGGAAGCGAAGCCTGTTACCGTTCCCGAAGGTACGGTCCTGACCGTGCGGCTCAACCAGGCGGTCGGGTCCAAGATCAGCAACAGCGGCGACCCCTTTTCGGCCACGGTCGTCGAGCCGGTGCAAGTCGGCGACAAGGTAGTGATCCCCAAGGGATCCGAAGCGGGTGGCACGGTCACCGAAGCGGCGCCGTTGGGTCGCTTCAAGGGCGGCGCCAAGCTCGCTCTCACGCTCAACTCCGTGACCATCAACGGGAAAAAATATGACGTCCAGACCACGGGCGTTGCCCAGTCCGCCAAGGGTAAGGGCAAGCGGACGGCGGTCATGATCGGCGGCGGCGCGGGCGCGGGTGCGCTCATCGGTGCGCTGGCGGGTGGCGGCAAGGGTGCGGCCATCGGCGCTGTGGCGGGCGCAGGCGCCGGCACCGCCGGAGCCGCCTTCACCGGCAACAAGAACATCACCCTGCGGGCCGAGACCAGCTTGAGTTTCAAGATGACTCAGCCGCTCCAAGTGAAGATGTAGCTCCGGGTTTTTCGGTATAGAAGCAAGCGCGGCGCACAGCCGCGCTTTTTTTCGAGCGGGGTGGTTCTGGTAAAGTCAAGCCATGGACTTCGCACGGTTCAAGGTCCTGACCTTCGACTGCTACGGCACGCTGGTGGACTGGGAGAGCGGTTTGCTGGGCGCGATCAAGCCCATCCTCCAGAAATACGGCAAGAGTCTGCCGGATGAGCAACTGCTGGAGATCTACGGGGAGTTGGAAAGCGAAGAGGAGGCGGGCGAGTACAGGCCTTACCGCCATATCCTGGAAAAGATCGTGCGGCGGCTGGGGCGGCGGCTGGATTTCTCGCCCAGCGCCCAGGAAGCAGCTTCACTTCCGGAGTCCATCCGCGAATGGCCTCCCTTCCCCGACACGGTGGAAGCGCTGCGGCGCCTGAAGACGCGCTATAAGCTGGTCATCCTCTCCAACATCGACGACGACCTGTTCGCCCACACCGCCCAGCGGCTCGAGGTACGCTTCGACCAGGTGATCACGGCGCAGCAGTGCCGCAGCTACAAGCCGTCGCTGAACAACTTCAGGACGGCGATCGAGCGCATCGGACTCGGTTCGGAGGCTATCCTGCACTGCGCCGAAAGCCGGCGCCACGACATTGCTCCGGCGCGTCAATTGGGGATCGCCAACGTCTGGGTGAATCGGCACGCGACCCGGCCAGGGCCGTCGGCTTCCGGCAAGGGCACTGCGGTCCCCGACCTCGAGGTGCCGGACCTGAAGACGCTGGCGGACCTGGCGGTGCCCAAGGCCTGAACCCTCCGTCCCAATCCGGCGATCTCCCCTGTGCCCTCAGCGCCCTCTGTGGTTAAATCAGTGGCCATGCTCCGATTCTGGACCGCGGGCGAGTCGCATGGAGAGACGCTGGTGGCATGGCTCTCCGGGCTGCCCGCCGGGCTGAAGATCGACCAGGCGTTTCTCGACCGCGAGCTGTGGCGGCGCCAGCAGGGCTACGGCCGCGGCGGCCGGCAGAAGATCGAGCGCGACACCGCGCACATCGTTTCCGGCGTGCGCCATGGCCAGACCATCGGCTCTCCCGTCGCCATCCTGCTGGAGAACAAGGACTGGAAGAACTGGGAAGAATCCCTGCCCGTCGGCGCCGGAGATCCGGCCAAGCACAAGCCGGTGACCTCGCCGCGCCCGGGGCACGCAGACCTGGCGGGCGCGCTCAAGTTCAATTTTCCCGAAGCGCGGTACGTGCTGGAGCGCGCGTCGGCGCGGGAATCGGCGGCGCGCGTCGCCGTCGGCGCCCTCGCCAAGCTGTTCCTGCATGCGCTGGGCGCGAACGTCCTCAGCCACGTGCTTTCGGTGGGCAACGCCACGGTCGGCGACGCCGAGATCGCGTGGGAGAAGCTGTGCGAGCTGAGCGCCCGCGATGAGGTCCTGCTCAACTGTGCCGACCCGGAGGCTGAGCCGCGCATGCAAGCCGAGGTGGACAACGCCCTCAGGACCGGCGACTCCGTGGGCGGCGTCTTTGAAGTCGTGGCGCACAGCATACCGCCGGGGCTGGGCTCCTACATCAACTGGGACGAGCGCCTCGACACCCAACTTGCGGCCGCCGTCATGTCCTTGCAGGCGGTGAAGGCGGTGGAGATCGGCAGCGGCATCGCCAACGCTTCCCTGCCCGGGTCCGCGGTACAGGACGTCATCGCCTATGACAAGTCCGGCCACAAGTTCCTGCGCCGCTCCAACCGCGCCGGCGGGATCGAGGGCGGCGTCTCCAACGGCGAGGACATCATCGTCCGCGGCTACCTGAAGCCCATCTCCACGCTGCGCCGCCCGCTGGAATCCGTGGACTTCAAGTCGCGCGAGCCGGTCAAGGCCGCCTACGAGCGCAGTGATGTTTGCGTGGTGCCGGCCGCCGGGGTGGCCGGCGAGGCCATGGTCGCGCTCACCCTGGCCCGCGCCGCCCGCGAAAAATTCGGCGGCGATTCCATGGAAGAAGTTCTGCGCAACTTCCGCGGCTACTGCGAACAGGTAAGAAAATTCTGAACTAGAGTCGACTGCGCGAACACATATGCAATCTTCCAGGAACCCGACCCTCGCCTGCCTCCTAATCCTTTTTCTTTCCGCGACCGTCCTGGCGCAGGCTGCTCCGCAGTTCGCCTCCGACCGTATTCCTCCCGACCGAATGAAGCACTACTCCGATCTGGCCGAACGCTGGATGCAGGAGTACCTGCGCGTGGACACCACCAATCCCCCGGGCAACGAGGCGCGCGCCACCGCCTGGATGAAGAAGATCCTTGACGCCGAAGGCATCGAGAATCGCGTGTTCGAGATCGCCCCCGGCCGGGCGAACCTGTGGGCCAAGCTGCCGGCGACGGTCGCTCCCGGAAAGCGGCCGATCATTCTGCTGAATCACACCGACGTGGTCACCAGCGATCCCGCGCACTGGACCCATCCACCCTTCAGCGGCGCCGTGGACCACGGCGCCATCTACGGCCGCGGCGCGCAGGACATGAAGAACGAGGGCTTGGCGCAGCTCGTCGTAATGGTCATGCTCAAGCGCGAGAAACTGCCCCTGGACCGCGACGTGATCTTCCTCGCCACCGCCGACGAGGAGGCCAATGGTATCGGTGTCGACTGGATGATGCAGCATACCGCCCTGCTGGAGAACGCCGAGTTCCTGATCAACGAAGGCGGAGAGAACCGCGAGGAGAACGGCCGCGTGCTCTACGTCGGGCTGGATGTGGCGGAAAAAGCTCCGTACTGGGTGCGCCTCGTGGCCCACGGGACGCCGGGACACGGCTCGCGTCCACTGCCGGATTCGGCGCCGAACCGGCTCACGCGCGCGCTCAACCGCGTGATCGCGTGGGAAACCCCGCTCCAACTGCTGCCCTCGGTCGAGATGTTCCTCCAGCGCCAGGCCTTGCTGGAGACCGGCCAGCGCGCTGCCTGGTTCCGTGATCCGCGCCGGGCGATGAAAGACCCCAAGTTTCGCGCCTACCTCAACAGCGATCCCGATCTGGCATACATGTTTCGCAATACCGTGTCGCTCACTATGCTGGGCGGATCGCAGCAGACCAACGTGATCCCGCCCGCCGCCTGGGCCAACCTCGACGTGCGCCTTCTCCCCGACGAAGACCCGGCGCGCTTCCAGGCCGAACTCAAGAAAGTCATCAACGACCCGAACATCTCCGTCGAACCCATCGGGACTTTCCGCCAGGCGAACTCGTCGCCCACCGGCACCGCGCTGTTCCGCGCTATCGAGAAGGCCGCGGGGCGATACTTCAACGGCGCCCCGGTCTCTCCTCGGCTGACCAGCGGCTACGACGAGTGCCAGCGCTATCGCGAGGTGGGGATCGTCGCCTACGGCTTCACGCCCTATTCTTCGACCGAGGCGGAAAGCGATACGGAGCATGGCAACGACGAGCGCGTGCGCGTGGAGCAGGTGCGGCGCGCCCCGCGAGTGCTCTACGACGTGGTCGCCGAAGTCGCCGCGCGTTGACGATTATCCCGCGTTTCCCCGCCGGATGACCTCCGACGCGCCACCATGGCAGTGGCTTTCGTACTGGTCCAGGATGAAGGTGTCAGTCATGCCGGCGATGTAATCGCACACCACGCGTGGCAGACTCTCCTGCCGCGCTTTCTCCTGGTAACTGGCGGGCAGTGCCTCCGGGTGCGCGATCCAGAACTCGAACAGCTCCATGATCACGCGCTCGGCGGCGTCCTTTTCCGGCTGGAGCGCGGGACTGAGGTAGAGTCTTTCGTACAGGAACGCTTTCGATTCCGCCCGCTCCTGCTCCACTGCGCGGCTGAACGCGGTGAGGCGCTCCGGCCAGGCTCGTACTTCGTCCAGGCTGCGCACCCCGGCTTCGTTGACCCGCGACTCCGTATTGTGGATGAGGTCGGTGGCCATTCGGTTGAGCATGCGCTTCAGCGCCTCATTGAATTTCAGCTTCTCCAGCGCCGTGGGATAGAGCTTCTCCACCTCGCGGTAGCAGCGCTCGAAGATGCCGACCCGCCCGCAGATCTCCTCCAGCGTGAGCAGGCGCGCTTCGTACCCGTCGTCGAGATCGGCGGTGTTGTACGCGATCTCGTCGGCCAGGTCGATGAGCTGCGCCTCCAGCGGCGGGCGCAGCTCCAGCAGGTACTCGGAGACTTGTGGGTAGTCCGCGGCGCGGTAGGCGTGCGAGTGCTTGATGATGCCCTCGCGCACCTCGAAGGTCAGGTTCAAGCCTCTGAACTCGGCGTAACGCAGCTCGAAGTCCTCTACGATGCGCAGCGCGTGCAGGTTGTGGTCGAAGGATTCCCCGTGCGCGCGCATGGCCTGGTCCAGCGACTTCTCCCCTGCATGTCCGAAGGGCGGATGCCCGATGTCGTGCACCAGCGCCAGCGCCTCGCTCACGTCCTGGTTCAGCTTCAGTTGGGCGGCGATGGTGCGCGCGATCTGCGACACCTCGATGGTGTGCGTCAGCCGGTTGCGGAAGTGATCGGAGTAGCGCCGGGTGAAGACCTGCGTCTTGTCCTCCAGCCGCCGGAAAGCGCGCGAGTGGATGACGCGGTCGCGGTCCCGCTGGAACGGGTTGCGGTAAGGATGCGGCGGCTCAGGATACCGTCGCCCGCGCGAGTTCTCCACGCGGACGGCATACTCGGCCAGCATGCTGGGATTGTAAAGGAGGCAGGAGGCAGGTTGCAGGATCAACACCTGCGTCCTGCGGGCTTACTTGCGGACCGGCGCCTGCTGCGCCAGCCTGACCTTGGCCGCCTCTAGCTTCTTCGCCACCTGGTTCACGTCGGACTGGTCAACCTCGGCGGCGACGGTCTTGTTCCACTCGTCCAGCGCCCGCTCCCAGTGCGCGGCGGCCAGCTTCAATCGCCCCGTCTTCTGGTAGAGGTCGCCGAGATGCTGGTGGATGGTCGCATCGTTCGAGACCCGCGCCACCGCCTTGCCCAGGTTCTCTTCCGCCAGGTCGTAATTGCCCAGTTTGAAGTACGCCCAGCCCAGCGAATCCAGGTACGCCCCATTCTGCGGATCGAGCTCCACCGCTTTCTTGATGTAGTTCAGGGCTTCCTCGAGGCGCACCCCGCGGTCCGCCAGCATGTAGCCCAGGTAGTTGAGCGCGACCGCGTTGTTCGGTTCGTCGGCGAGCACCTTCTTGAACGCTTCTTCCGCCGCCTCGTACTTCTTTTGCCGCTCGAATATCGACCCCGCCACGAACAGGGCGTAGTTCCTCTCCTCCGGCTTGGGGGAGAGCTTCTCCGCCTGCGCGATGGCCTCTTCCGCGTCCTTGTAGAGCTTCAAGCGGCTCTCGATCTGCGCCAGCGCGATGTACACCTCGCGGTCCTCGGGCGCGCCCTTGAGCAGGCTCTTGACCTGGGCGATGGCGGCATCGGCCTCGCCCGGCGTATCCGCGAGCTGGCCGGCGAGGACCAGCTTCAGGCCGCGGTCCTCGGGCACCTTCTCCACCGCTTCGCGCGCGGCCTCGGTGGCCTGCGGCCACATCTTGGCCTCGCGATACGTGTCGATGATCTGCTGGTAGCTGCGGCTGGCGTTGTCCGGGCCCAGCGCGAGCGCCTTGCGGAAGGTCTCCACCGCCTGCTGCGTCTTCCCCTGCTCGCGGTAGACATTGCCCAGCCGTTCCAGGAAGACGGCGCGGTTGTTGGCTTCGCCAGCCGCGTAGGCGCCCTCCCGCTTCTCGCCCTTTTGCAGCAGTCCTTCCAGGATCTTGGCGGCTTCTTCGAACCTGCCCTGCACTTCGTAGATCAGCGCCCGGTTATAGGGGACTTCCAGCGAATCCTGGACCAGCGCTTCGGCCTTGTTCAGGTTGTCGAGAGCTTTGTCGTATTTGCCCTGCCGACGGTGGATCTCGGCCATGCGCAGGAACGCCTGTGCGTCCTGCGGGTCGGCCTCGGCGATCTGCTTGTACTGCTCCAGGGCCGCGTCGCTCTGGCCGTCATTCAGCAGGTTTTGCGCCAGGCCGCGCAAGGCGTCGAGGTTGTCCTTGTCCAGCTCGACCGCCTTCTTGTAGGCCTCGACCGCTTTCTTGTAAACCTTCTGCTGCTCGTAGGTGAAGCCCAGCGCCGAGTACAGCTTGGCCGTGCGCCCGGCCTCGGGCACCCCGGCCAGCACCTCGGCGGCGCGCTTGGAGTCGCCCTCCTCGTTGTACAGGTAGGCCAGGGTCGTCACCGCTTCCTCTGAGGTAGGCTGCAGCCCGACCGCGGTCTTGAACTCGTTCTCCGCTTTGACCAGTTCGTTGTTCAGGCGGTACAGGCGCCCCAGCAGGAGGTGGCTTTCGACGTTGCTGGGATCGATGCGAACGATCTGCTCGAATTGTTCGATGGCCAGGCCCAGCATCTCCCGCGATTGCGTCCCCGCTTGCACGTCGCCCAGCGAGCGCAGGTAGATTCGGCCCAGCAGCTTCCGCGCATCCAGGTTGTTGGGATCGCCTTTGATGATGTCCTGCGCTTCTTCGACCGCGTCTCGGATGCGCCCCACGCTTACGTACAGCTCGGCGAGCCCCGATTTCAGGAAGTCCGACTTGGGATCGTACTCGATCGCCAGCCGGTACTCCTGGATGGCTTTGGTCGCGAAGTCGGCGCGCCCATAGACGGCCACCAGCTCCTGGTACATGTGCGCCAAGGTGTAGTGGTAGTACGCGGACGCCCGGTTCGGTGTAACCGGTTCACTCGGCTGCGCCTCGGTCCCCGGCGACGCGCTCTGCTGCGCGGGCGCCTCCGCCTTGGTGTCGGGCGGGATTTCGGACGGAGCGTTTTGCTGTGCCCATGCGGTAACCGCCGCGGCCAGCAGCAGCACGACGATGCGGATTCTCATTGAGAACTGATCCTAGCCACTTTCCCGCCCGATTGGATGCCGGACGGTAGGTGCGTGGTGCTCTCTATTTTACCCCTGGGCAGTCAGCCTCCAGCCGTCAGCGATAAACACGAACGGAAACAGAGGACCGCGCCCGTACACACAACATAGAACACCTCATTTCCGTATTGTTGCGTATTTTCTGAGGGAGTGCGGGCATTGAGCTCGGCGCTCAGGCGCCGCAGCAGGACTGGGCTATTGCCGCTGCGGGACTCCGCTCCCGGCGATCTAGTGTCTGAAGTGCCGCACCCCGGTGAACACCATGGCCAGCCCCAGCCGGTTCGCCGTATCAATGACTTCCTGGTCCCTCACCGAGCCGCCCGGCTGGATGATGGCGGTCGCACCCGCCTTGGCCACCACCTCGACCCCGTCGGAGAACGGAAAAAAAGCATCGGAGCCGGCCACGCTGCCCTGGAGCGGCAGCACCGCCTTCATGGCGCCGATCCTGGCCGAGTCCACCCGGCTCATCTGCCCCGCGCCCACGCCGATGCCGCGCCCGTCCTTCGCATAGAGGATGGCGTTCGACTTCACGTGCTTGCACACCTTCCACGCGAACAGCAGGTCCCGCATCTCGGCCTCGGTGGGCTGCCGTTCGGTCACCACGGTCAGATTCGACGGCCCCAGCTTGTGCGCGTCCGCATCCTGCAGCAGCACGCCGCCCGAGACCGCCTTGATCACCCACTTCATCGCCGCCGGCACGATCTCGACCACGCGCAGGTCCTTGCGCTTGGCGAAGCGCGCCCGCGCCGCCTCGTCGAACGAGGAGGCGATGATGCACTCGATGAACAGCGCCACTCCGTTGTGCCGCAGACCCGCGATGGCCTCCGCGGTCGGCCCGTCCACCGCCCGGTTCAGCGCGATCACGCCCCCGAACGCCGACACCGGATCGCACTCGAACGCCCGCTGGAAGGCCTCGATCAGGTCCTTCCCCACCGCGCTGCCGCACGGGTTGGTGTGCTTGATGATGCCGCAAAAAGGCTCTTCGAACTCCTGAGTCAGGTCCCACGCCGCCTGCAGATCGACGATGTTGTTGTAGGAAAGCTCCTTGCCCTGGAGCTGCTTCCCGTTGGCGATGCCCGCGCCCGAGCCGTCGGAGTACATGGCGGCCTTCTGGTGCGGGTTCTCGCCGTAGCGCAGGTCCATCGCCTTGCGGTAGGCCAGCCGCAGGTCCTGCGGGAATCCTGCAGCATGCAGTTCGAAGCTGCCGCCGCTCAGGCTGATCCCTTCCAGCGTGGAAGCGATCGCGGAATCGTACGCCGACGTGGTGGCGAACGCTTTCTGCGCCAGCCGCCACTTGGTCTCCAGCGAAAGCTCACCGCCGCTGCGTTCCATCTCGTCGGCGACCGCGCTGTAATCCCCGGGCGACGTCACCACGGCAACGTCCTTGAAGTTCTTGGCCGCCGAACGGATCATCGAGGGCCCGCCGATGTCGATGTTCTCGATGATCTCGTCGAACTGCACGCCGGTTTTGGCCGCGGTCTTCTCGAAGGCGTACAGGTTGACCACCACCAGGTCGATGGGCTGGATGCCATGCTGGGCGACCGAGCTCAGGTGCTCCGCCTTGTCGCGCATGTGCAGGATGCCGCCGTGCACCTTGGGATGAAGGGTCTTCACCCGCCCATCCAGCATCTCGGGAAACCCCGTGAGCTCGGAGATGTCCCGGACCTTGATGCCACGGTCGCGCAGCAGCTTGGCCGTGCCCCCGGTGGAGACCAGCTCCACGCCCAGCCGCGCCAGTCGCCGCGCAAACTCCTCCACGCCCCGTTTGTCGGTCACGCTGATGATCGCCCGCTGGATCTTCGACACTCTCGCCTCGGTTGCGACAATGAAGTTGAAACGAACCAGAGATTATAGGCGATGGGTCGGGGAAGTTCCTGATGGCTGATAGCTGATGGCTGACAGCTATGTCTTCGCCTTGGCCTTCAGCCGGACCTGCCCGGCTTCCAGCTCGACCGAGTACTCCACGGAATGGCAGCCGTAGTCCTTGCGGATCTGGTCCGTCTTTTTCTTGACGAAGGCCTTGAAGGAGTCGAAATTGGCGCTCGTCGCGCCGGCATCGCCGGCCGCCTTGCGGGCTTCGACCATGGCGTTGAACAGCGACTGCACCTTGTCGTGCTCGGCCTCGGCGTCCGAACAGTGCACGGTGAAAGGCTTGGCTTCGGCCGCGGCCGCGGCCGGCTGCTCCCCGGCCAGCGCTTCTTCGGCGGCGCGCTCCTCCGCGGTGCGCACTCCCTGCACCCCCAGCAGCGCGTCGCTCGGACGCCGGTAGCCCTCTTCCTTGATCTTCATCTTCTGCCGCCACAGGTCGCTGAACAGGGCGTGGCGCTGGCTGATGGTGTTGTAGCGGAAGCGCTGGGGGAAACTCATCTTCTGGCTGTCGGAGTACTTCTTGAGCAGCGACTGCACACGCCATTCCAGGTCGGTGGGAGGCTTCTTCGACCCGCCCCCGAAATAGATGTCGTATTCGATCTTCAGCCGGCGCAGGGCATCGTCGAGCTGATTGAGTTCTTCGTCGACCGTCACCGGTCACCTCGTGCAGCCCGGGGTTCCCCCATCGCGGGAAACAAGGTCGGGCTCCCCTTGGCCGGAATATAGCACAAGCTTTTCCTTCCCGGACGAAGCCGGGGAGGTCACTAAGGTTGTCCTCCCAAAGGTACTTCGGCCGGCAGTGGAGGAACTCAGAGTCAGGAGCTACTGGCTGGCAGCTACCGCGCGGCGCTGGCGGCCATCTTCTTGACCATGGCCAGCACCAGCTTGCGGTCGCTGTCGTTCAAGCTGCCGGAGTAGCGCCGGATCTGCGACAGGAACCGCACCTCGTCGTCCGAGAGCTGCGGGACGGGCTTCCCGGGCTGCCCGTTGTCGTGGGCGGCATCGGTGAAGAATTGCGCCAGCGGCAATTCCATGGCGGAAGCGATCTTGGCCAGCGTGTCCAGCGACGGGATGGTGTGCCCGTTCTCTACCCGGGACAGGTAACACCGCAGAAGCCCGGTGCGCTTCTCGATGTCGCCCTGCGACATGCCTTTGTTGAGGCGGAAATTCCGGATAGTTTCGCCGATGTTCATAATGAAAAAAACAGCAATATTGTCCTGGGGAGTGCCCGCATAGTAATCAGAGTGGGTGCGCCTTGCAAGAAGAATCTTTTTCTCCTGAGGCCGGCCTCGGGCGATGCCGCAGCGCCCGAAGATCTGCTGCTACAGGGTCAATTCCATGAATAATGTTCCCGAAATCGGGTGTATCCCGTAGGGCGGGATCTCGCGGAATCCCAGCGCGCGATATAACGCGATGGCCCGATCCATCTTGCCGGTGATGGTATCCAACCGCATCCGCCGGTATCCCGCGGCTTTCGCTTCCGCGATGATGCGCTGCGCAAGCGTCCGGCCCGCCCCGGTCCCGCGGAAGTCCGGGCGCACATACAGCCGCTTCATCTCGCAGATGTCGCCCTCGAGTCTGCGCATCGCGACGCATCCCGCGATCCGCCCGCCCTGAAACGCAAGCAGCAATCGTCCTTCCGGCCGCGCGTACTTCCCCGGCAGCTCCGCCAGTTCCTGGTCGAACGATTGGAAGCACAGGCTGAACCCCAGCGAGTCGGCGTACTCCAGGAACAGCGCCCGCGCCTGCTCGACTTGCTCCGGCGTGCTTGCCTCAACGATGGAGATCGCAGTCTGCTTTGCTGCTTCCGCCATACCAACGTAGCGCCGGAGCCTCGCCCTCGCTTCTTACTTCTGCAATCTGACTCTTGCGATCTGCGATGGTTTCATCCCATCAGCATCCCGCCGTTCACGTTCAGCACGTGACCGGTGATGTATCCCGCTTCCTCCGAGGCCAGGAAGCGCACCGCGTGGGCCACGTCCATGTCGCTCCCCACGCGTCCCAGCGGGATCAGCTTGAGCGCTTCCGCCCGGAACTCGGGCGTCAGGCCCTCGGTCATGGCCGTCTCGATGAATCCGGGCGCGACCGCATTGACCGTGATGTTGCGCGACGCCAGCTCGCGCGCCATCGCCATGGTCAGCCCGATCAGCCCCGCCTTCGACGCGGCATAGTTCGCCTGCCCCGCCTGCCCCATCCGCCCGAACACGCTGCTGATATTGATGATCCTGCCCCACCTTTGTTTCAGCATGGGCGCGATCACTGCCTGGGTGCAGAGGAAGGCCCCGGTCAGGTTGGTGTTGAGCACGGCGTCCCAGTCGGCGCGCTTCATGCGCATGGCGAGCTGGTCGCGGGTGATGCCCGCATTGTTCACCAGGATGTCGACCTTCCCGTACTGCTCGACCACTGCCTTGACGACGGACTTCACCTCGTCTTCGTTGGCCACGTCGAGCTTGAAGGCGCGCGCGGCGCCGCCCGCGCCGGCGATCTCTTTCATGACGGCGGCGGTCTTCGCCTCGTTGCGCGCGGCCAGCGCCACCGTCGCGCCCGCCTGCGCCAGCGTGAGCGCACACGCTCGCCCGATCCCCTGCGACGCGCCCGTCACCAGCGCCACTCGCCCTTTCAGGTCGGACATCTTCACTCTCCTCGATGGAACCGCGATTATAGAGCCAGCGCTACTCGGTGACGACCTCTTCCGGCGCCGGCACTTTCGCCAGGTCGCGCTTGAACAGGTAGCGCAGCAGCGGCGGCGCCAGCAGCGTGGTCGCCGCCGTCATGAAGATCACGATGCCGTACACCTGCTGCGAGATCATGTTCATCTGCAATCCGATCAGGGCCACGATCAGGGCCACTTCCCCGCGCGGCGTCATGCCCACACCCACCTTCAGCGCGCTGGGCCAGCCTTCTTTCAGGACCGGCAACCCGCAGCCGACCAGCTTGGCCGCGATGGCCAGTGCCGTGACGATCACCGATGCCACGAGGATGCTCCCGTCGAACACCCGCAGGTCCAGCCGCGAGCCCATGGTGAAAAAGAAGAATGGCGCCAGCAGCTCGTTGATCGCATTCACCCGCGGCTGCAGGTTCCACTCCGGGGAATATTCCGCGAAGGCCAGCCCGGCGAAGAACGCTCCCACGATGGCCGCCATCCCGATGCGCTCTGCCGCCACCGACAGTCCCAGACAAAGGGCCAGGGACAGGATCAGCGGCGCGTTCCGCGTGGACATGCGCTCCACGCTCGGCCGGATGTGCCCTACGAGGCGGGGCGCGAGGAAGATCATGAACACGGCAAAGATCACGGCCTCGGCGGTCACGACCCCCAGTTGCGTCCACTGGACGCCCGCCCTGGAAGCCACCCCGGCCACCACCGCCAGCAGGATCATGCCCAGGATGTCGTCGAAGACGGCGGCCCCGAGGATGATCTTCGCGACCCGTGTTTGCAGCACGTGCAGGTCGCCCAGCACGCGCGCCGTGATGCCCACGCTGGTGGCCACCATGGCGGCGGCCACGAAGGTCGCCTCGTGCGCCGGGTGGCCGCGCAGGAAGCGCATGTACGCGAACCCCAGGACGAACGGCGCAACGATGCCGGCGGCCGCCACGCTCAGCGATACGCGCCCCACCCGGACCAGCTCCTTGGGGCTGGTCTCCAGTCCCACCGTGAACAGCAGGAAGATGGCCCCGATCTCGGCGATGGAGAGCGTGGTCGCGCTCGGGTCCAGCAGCCTGGTCGCGTAGGGGCCGAGGACGACACCCGCCAGGATCTCGCCCACCACCGCGGGCAGGCCCAGCCGCTCGAAAATCTCCCCCGCCACCTTCGCCCAGACGAAGATGAAGAACAGCTCGAGCAAGAATGGTTCCGCCGTGTGCGTCATACGCGAGATCCGTGAGACTCGGATTTTACGGTCAAAGCCCTCGCGCCGCCTTGCAAATCGGATGCCGCTGGGATTTCAGGCGCTGACGGATTTCACCGCCGAGATCGCCGAGTGCGCCGAGAAAAACTTCGTATAACGAACTTGTAGCGCGGCCGCCCTCGGCCGCGTCTTGCTCGTGTGGGACAGCCGCCCTCGGCTGTCGAGCCCGCTTCAGCAGGCGTAAGAACGAAGGGCCGGTGGAAGCCCCGGCCTTTAGGCCGGGGTTCAGAGCGCAAGAAAGAACCGGGGCTTTAGCCCCGGTGTGGGACAGCCGCCCTCGGCTGTCCAGCCCGCTTCAACAGGCGTAAAAACGAAGGGCCGGTGGAAGCCCCGGCCTTTAGGCCGGGGTTCAGAGCGCAAAAAAGAACCGGGGCTTTAGCCCCGGTGTGGGACAGCCGCCCTCGGCTGTACAGCCCGCTTCAGCGGGCGTAAGAGCGAAGGGCCGGTGGAAGCCCCGGCCTTTAGGCCGCGGTTCAGAGCGCAAACAGAAACCGGGGCTTTAGCCCCGGTGTGGGACAGCCGCCTCGGCTGTCTAGCCCGCGAAGCGCGCGTAAGAACTTAGCCTCGGGCGGTGGGCCCGGGCTCGGTAGGTCAGGGCTTTAGCCCTGACTCGCTCCGCGACCCGGGATTCGCGGACTTCAGTCCGCGAACAAGGGGTGGGGCATTCAGTCGAGGAACAGCCCGCTTCAGCAGGCGTAAGAACGAAGGGCCGGTGGAAGCCCCGGCCTTTAGGCCGGGGTTTAGAGCGCAACAAGGAACCGGGGCTTTAGCCCCGGTGTGGGACAGCCGCCCTCGGCTGTCCAGCCCGCTTCAACAGGCGTAAAAACGAAGGGCCGGTGGAAGCCCCGGCCTTTAGGCCGGGGTTCAGAGCGCAAAAAAGAACCGGGGCTTTAGCCCCGGCGTGGGACAGCCGCCCTCGGCTGTCCAGCCCGCGAAGCGGGCGTAAGAGTTTGGCCCCGGGCTTCAGCCCGAGGTCTCCCCAAACGATCTCGCGAGTCTCGGGCAGCCGCGATGTCAATCTGTCTGGGTTTCCGGAGAAACCGATTGACTGGCGTCGTGGATGCCCACACCGGCGAGATCCTTCGCTCGTGTGCCCAAAACCGGGGCGCACGTCGCTCAGGATGACAGACGGGAAATTGTGTCCACTGCGTGAGGCCCCTCTAACCGCTTGAAAACAAACCACCGCGCAAAATCTGGATTTGTATATCTTTAAGCTATGTCAAGAACAATATTTTCGGCTCCTGTAACCCGCTGATCCGCAATGGCTTCTCCGCCCGCCTCCTGCCCCCTGCATGCTCTCGACTTGCTATGCTGGAAGTAGGAGTATGTCGTCGCCCATCCTCCTCACATATCTCACATATCTCCCCTCGTAAGTCTTTTGGAACGACATATCGAGGGGGAGGGGGTACCCCCATGCAATCTGTCCCTGCCATTGCCGGCAACCACGCCCGCACCGTCAACGCCCGCCAGGCGCTCCGCTGCGCCCACCTCAAGTCCAACGGCGAGCGCTGCGGCTCTCCCGCGGTTTCCGGCACGGACCTCTGCTACTTCCACGACAAGGCGCTCGCCGACGAGCGCCCCATCCGTCTTCCCGTTCTCGAGGATGCCAACGCGATTCAGGTCGCCGTCATGATCGTCATGGACGGTCTGTATCGCGGGAACCTCAACTACAAGAAGGCAGCCTTGCTGCTCTACGGCCTCCAGATCGCAAGCTGGAACCTGAAACACCTCCAGCTCGGCCCCGAGCCGCAGCCGGAGCAATAACAACAGGACAGCCGAGGCGGCTGTCCCACACATCGCTCTTTGACAATTCGTTTCTCTGCGTTCTCTGCGATCTCTGCGGTAAAGCTCTTACCGCTTGAGCAGATCCACTGGCTCGCGGACGTCGGTGACGCGGAAGTACTTGGCCAGGGCGGGAAAGCGCTTGGCCACGGCCTCGTACATCTGCCAGGCGACGTTGCGGTAGGAGAAGTGGCCGGCCACGCCGGTGCGCAGCTCGGTGATGTACACCACCTCGGCGAAATCCATCTTGAACAGGGTGCGCTTGCGGTAGCCGAGCGGGATGACGTACTGCGCGATCTCGGCGGAGTCTTCGCCGGGGGCGGCGGCCAGGTTCGCGCAAACGGCGGCGGCGCGCTGCATGGTCCTGGTGTAGCGCGGCTCCATTCCCGCGGCGGCGATGTCGTCGGGCGTGTCGAAGCCGTGCTGGGTGGTGAAGCCCTGCATGATCTGCACGCAGCGGCGGTGGCGGTGCATGTCGCGGAAGCCGCCGATGTCCATCAGGATGTCGAAGCGGAAGCGCTGCCCGGCGGCGAACTCGCGGGGCAGCTCGTCGTGCTTGCCGCGGTGGCGCATGCCCAGCTCGATGATCTCGCGGCGGCGTGGCTCCGCGAGCGAGTCCACCAGCGCCGAGATCTGGCGGTAGGAGTGGTGGCAGTGCGGATAGAGCAGCGTGGCCGCCAGCTCCACCTCGAAGGGATCGTAGTCGCACAGCTCGACGGTCTTGGCCGCGGCGGGCGGGATGTCGCGCAGCAGCTCGGCCGCGGCCTGGCGCAGCTCGCGCCGGGTCTCGATCTCGTAGGGGTTGGGCTCGGCGTACTTGACCAGCGTGGGCGCGGCCTTCACGTCTTTCAGCAGGAGTTGCGCTGCGCGCTCGCCCAGCGCCGGGTCGGCCTTGCGGATGTCCTCGACCAGTTGCCGCGCAGCCTCGGCGCCCACGTTGTACGCGGGCTGGCGAGCCGCCTGCTTCAGCAGCTCGCCCAGGCGCCGCACCTCGGGATGCGTGTGCGAGAGCAGGCGCGAGATCTGCGTCTCCAGGGTGCGCGCGTTCACGATCTGTCCGAGCGAGGTATTGGTGGCCAGCGGCAGCAGGTAGCGCGAAAGATCGAACGCCCGCGCCTTCAGCGTGCGGTCGTAGTCGGCCTGCTTCATCTCGCCGGGGCGCGGCGTGCGCTCGACCAGGTAGCGGAACATCTCCTGGGAGAAGGATTCGTACTCGGAGAAGAGGAAGTCCGAGGTCTCGCGGTAGAGTTTTTCGGCCGCGGCGTCGGCGAAGCCGGGCGTGTGGTAGCCGCTTTTCTTGAAGTCCTGGTAGCGAGTGGAGCGCTCCTGGCCGTCCCAGCGCTGCTCATCCACCACGGCGATGGCAGCCAGAATCGAAAGTTTTTCGATGGCCAGCGCGATGTGCGCCAGGTCGGCGATCGAGCGGTGTCCGTACTGGAAGTAGAAGGTATTGAGGAACTGCTCGGCCTTCTGCTCGCTGATCTGCTTCAGCGATTCCTTCATGGAGAGCGCCGAGCGCGAGTACTTGGCCATGGCGTAGGCCTGCACTTCGGGCTCGACGCCGTACACGGCGAAGACCTCGATGGTCGGCCCCGGGGAACCGTCGTTGGACATACGGAGAGAAGATTACCGCAAGGGCGCGTGGAAAACGCGCAGGAAAAAGCGGAGGACGCTGGACGCGCCCTCCGCCCGGGTGCGTGAGTGCTACTTCTGCGTGACCTCGGTGAGCAGCTTGGCCTCCGCCTCGGAGGGAGGTTCGACCCGCCCGCCCAAGGTCTTGGCCAGGAAGCCTTCGGTGGCGGCGTTGAAGGCCATGTTGTTCTCCGGGCGGGCAAAACCGTGTCCCTCGTCCGGGAAGACGATGTACTCGACCGGCTTGTTGTTCTTCTTCATGGCGGCGACGATCTGGTCGCTCTCCGCCTTGTTGACCCGAGGATCGTTCTTCCCCTGACCGATCAGCAGCGTGGCCTTGATCTGGTCGGCCTTGAACAGCGGCGAACGCGAGTTGAGGAACTCTTCTCCCGTGCCCATGCGCTTGTCGAAGATGGCTTTGACGGTGGTCCAGTAGGGTGGGATGGTCTTCAGCAGCGTGTTCAGGTTCGAGGGCCCGACGATGTCCACGCCGCAGGAGAACTCGTCGGGGGTGAAGGTCACTGCGGCGAGAGTCGCGTATCCGCCGTAGCTGCCGCCCATGATGCAGACTTTCTTGGGATCGACGTAGCCCTGCTGAAGGACCCACTGCTTGCCGTCGAGCAGATCGGTGTGCATCTTGCCGCCCCACTCGCGGTCGCCGGCGTTGAGGTATTGCTTGCCGTATCCGGTGGAGGCGCGGAAGTTCACCTGGAGGACGGCATAGCCGCGGTTGGAGAGCCATTGCGCGTAGCGGTTGAAACCCCAGACGTCTCGTCCCCACGGCCCGCCATGGACGAACTCGACCATGGGCAGATTCTTGGGCTCGGCGCCGGCGGGCAGCGTGAGGTAGCCGTAGATCTCCATGCCGTCGCGGGCCTTGAAGGAGATCGGCTTCATGGGGGACAGCTTGTAGCCCTCGAGCTTTGGCCGGTCGCTGAAGATCACCGTGGCCTGCTTGGTGTTGCGGTCGTAAACGTAGAAGTAGATCGGCGCATCATCGGCGGAGTAGGCCACGATCCAGTGCCGGTCGGCGAGATCGCGGCTGACCACGCGGATGTCGGCATTCCGGACCTTGTGGAGGGCGGCAAAATCCGCCTTGATGGCGGGATCCACGACCTGCCAGTCGGTGCGGGCGCGGACGAACTCGACCGCTTCCAGCGCGTGGGTCTTGGGATTGATGAGCACGTCCTCGGCGTCGTACTGCGGGTCCTCGGCGACGATTTTTTGTTTGCCCGTGGCCAGGTCGATCTCGACCAGGCGCTTGGCATTGCCGCCCACGCTGGTGCCGACCCAGAGACTCTTGTTGTCAGGAGAAAAAGCGATGCTGCCTCCGAGGCTCTCGTCGGGGCCCCACTTGATCAGCTCACGCCAGGGCGATTTCGCCGAATCGCGCACCCGGATGATGTTGCCGCCGTCCGGCGTGGTGACGTCGGCGGCCCGGACCTGGAGGCTGTTGTCGGCGGTCCAGCCGGCGACGTCGCCCGGATTCTCTGTATCGAGCTCGGCCTTGCCGGTCTTAAGATCCACGCGATAGACGTCGTGGAAGCGCTTATCGCGCACGTTCATGTAGACCAGCATGGTGTCGGGAAGCTGGGGGAAGTATTCTCCCGGCCGCGCCTGGATACCCTCGAAGGGAGTCAGGTCGCGCGTTTCCTTGGTCTTGAGGTTGGTCTGGTAGAGGTGGAAGTTCTCATCGCCGTCACGGTCCTGGATGTAGAGGACGTGCTGGGAGTCGAACTGCCAGAGAAAAAAGCGGATGCCGCGTTTCTTGTCGGCGGTGACCACCTGGTCGTCGGTCTTGCCGATGGTGCGCACCCAGACGTTGAGCACGCCTTTGTCGTCGGGAGCGAGATACGCCAGGCGGGTGCCATCGGGCGAGATGCGCGGGCTGGTCCGCTCGGGGTTGCCGAACAGGATTTGCCGCGGGATCAGAGCGGTGGACGACTCACTCCCGGCCCAAATCACCGGGGCAAGGAAAAGTACGAGAACGATCAGCACTGGCAAATACCTACGTTGCATAACTCCTCCTGCAGAGCGCTGCAATTCTAAGCAGCAGACGGGGGTACGTAAACCCCGCTGGGGCCGTTCAGAAAATCGCCGGTTGTCCAGCAGGACGGAGGTGAACGGAACCGGCGGCAGGGCGCTGGCGCATATCCAAGGTGTTGAATCTTTTGGCACTTCCCGGTGTCCGATGTTACCGGGGTAACTTCACGCCCGGGGCAGAACAGGGTAAACTCTTAGAATTGTTCGATATGCGATTTCGCAATGCCATCTTCGCAATCTTGGTTGTTGTGGCGGCGGCCCCGCTGTGGGGACAGTCGTTCCTGGCTTCCGGGCCGAACCCGGACGCTCCGGACATCGCGCTGAGCCGGCACGCGCCCGACCTGTCGTTGTCGCCGGTTTCGGCCGCGCCCCGCATGGCGCCGGATCTGGCGCTGGAGACCTATGAGCAACGCTCTGCCCGGCAGGCGGAGCTGCTGGCTGGGTACACCGCCAGCACCACCGTCCAGGCCCAGCTTCCCGACACCTCCCAGCACGGAGAGTACGAGCTGACGCGCCACTACGTCGCTCCCAGGACGCTGCAGTTCACCGCCATCCGCTTCACCGGCGACAAGTTCGTGAAGAGCAACGTCATCCTGCGCATGCTGCAGTCGGAGGTCACGCACGTGGAGAAGCAGGAAGGCGCGCAGACCGCCATCACCGCGGCGAATTACAAGTTCAGCTACAAGGGCGTGCAGGAGATCGACGGCCGCCCGGTGCACGTCTACGCCGTCAAGCCGCGGCAGAAGCGCCCCGGGCTCTTCAAGGGGAAGATCTACGTGGACGTGGCCAGCGGTAGCCTGCGCCGCGCCGAGGGCACGCTGGTGAAGAACCCGTCGTTCTTCATCAAGAACATCGACTTCGTCCAGGACTACGCCGACTTCAACGAGTTCACCCTCCCGGTGCACATGCACTCAGTGGCCAAGACGCGCATCGTGGGACGGGCGGTGGTGGACATCTATACCCGGGATTACGCGCCGTCGGTGCAGACGGCCCGCATGCTGGGAGCGACCCTCCAGGGCGGAAACTGACCCGCACTTAGAGTCCCTCCAAAGGCTGGCGGCAACGCCAGCCTTTCTGCCTTAACACTCAGTACCAAGAACCCTGCTCGCACAGGACCAAGGCCGACTGAAAGAATCCTGGAAAAAATGACTTGACGAGACCAATTGTCGCGTGGAAAATATCTTAGGTAGTTAACCAACTAACACTTGATATGGCAGGCGTTGCGGCAAAGACGGCTACACGGGAGCGCTTGGTGGAGGCGGCGCGCGAGCTCTTCTGGGAGAAGGGCTACGAGGCCACCAGCCTAGGCGAGGTAGTTAAACGGGCCAAGGCCAATCCCGGAAGCCTCTACTACTTCTTCAAGACCAAGGAGGAGCTGCTGCTGGCCGTCCTGGACCGTTATACCGAGCTGCTGTGGCCGCGGGTGGTGGAGCCGGCATTCAAGGCGGTGGACGACCCCATGGTGCGCATCTTCGCCATCCTGGAAGGGTACCGGCAGGGGCTGGTGGCGAGCGATTTCAAGCACGGTTGCCCGATCGGCAACCTGGCGCTGGAGGTGGGCGACGCCCTGCCCAGCGCGCGCCAGAAGATCGCCGCCAACTTCAACGGCTGGGTGGGCTGGGTGAAGAAATGCCTGGATGAGGCCGCGGAGCACCTCCCGCCGGAGGTGGACCGCGCGGCCCTGGCGCGCTTCGTCCTGACCGTCATGGAGGGCGCGGTGATGCAGGCGCGGGCGCATCGCAGCCTGGAGCCGTTCGATGCCGCCGTGGAGGTGCTGCGCGACTATCTGGCGCGGCTGGTGGCGCAGGCAGAGCTGGACAGGCCGCGGCGCCGTTGAATTCAGGCCCCGATGTCAACGTCACTTCAGGAGAAAACGATGAATTGGAAACGGTTCGTACTGGCGTTCGTGGCGGTATTCGTGCTGACGGCGATCACAAGCTTCGTCATCCACGGCATGCTGCTGCACGCCGATTATTCGCAGTATCCGAACCTGCTTCGCACAGAGACCGACGCGAACCAGCATGCGGTGTTCCTGCTGGCGGCCTTCGCGGTATTCGCCTTCGCGTTCGTGCTGGTCTGGGCGGTATGGGTACCCGCATACAGCTCTCCGTTACGTGCTGGACTGTTCTACGGGATGGTGATGTGGCTGGTGGAGAGCGTGAACCACTACCTCATCAACTACGCGGTGCAGCCGTGGCAGGGCGACCTGGTGGTGAAGCAGATGGGTTACGAGTTCGTGTGGATGGCCGCGGCAGGGATGGCTACCGCGCTGATCTATCGCAAGTGAGAGAGTGGGAGGAGGAGTATGTCCAGCCAATTCCGGAGAGTCCTGTTCGTTCTCGCCGCATCGGTTTTGCTGTCCGGCAGGGGTTTTTCCGAGGAGCGCATCCTCCGGACCGAGGCGGTAGTGCGCGCGCCGGTCGGGGAAGTCTGGAAGGCGTTCACGACCAAGGAAGGGGTGCAGTCGTGGATGGTGCCGGTGGCGGAGATCGAACTGCGCGTCGGCGGGACGCTAAAGACGAATTACAACCCGCAAGCCAGGATCGGCGATGCCGGGACGATCGTGCACCACATCCTCAGCTATGAGCCGGAGCGCATGCTGACGACCCGGTTTACCGCTCCGGAAGGCGCGCCGTTGTCCGCCCAACTGGCACAGGCAACCTGGGTGGTGTATCGATTCGAGCCGATGTCACCACAGGAGACGCGCGTGACCGTGACCATGGTCGGATGGGGCGACGGGCCGGTATGGGACGCGTCCTACGACTTCTTTAAGCGGGGAAACGAGTGGGAACTGCAACAACTGGTGAAGCATTTCGCTCCCCAGACACCCGGCACAGACTTGATGAAGGGCAAGGAGAAGACGGACCGCTCGATCGTACTGGAGAAGACGGTGGCGTGCGATCCGGCGGCCACATTCAGACTGTGGACGAGCGCAGACGGTGTGAAACACTTTTTCAGCGAGGGAGCACGCATCGACCCCTGGCCGGGCGGACGGTACGAGATCCTGTTCGCGCCCGACACCGACCCGGAGGCGAGATCATTCGGCACGGGCGGTGCGCGTGTGTTGAAGTTCCAGCCCAATCGCGAACTGGCGTTCGAGTGGATCTCGTTCACGCTGGATGACGGCAAGCCTCATAGTGGGGGACCTCCTGCCTTGCCGGCGGCCGAGCGTAATGCGAAACCGCTGGCTACCTGGGTTGAGTTGAAGCTGGATGCTGCCGGGGGTGGCACGACGGTGCATCTCGCGGAATATGGCTTCGGCAAGGGCGGGAAGTGGGACGAGTCGTTCGCTTATTTCCAGAAGGCGTGGGCCATGGCCCTGGGGAACCTGGAGAAGTATTGCGCCGAGAGGCCGGGGCGGTAAATGACAGCCGAGGCAGCTGTCCCACACATCTTGGTGCTGTGTCAAAGACAGCCGAGGCTGGTGTCCCACAGGCCCTTGTACTGGGTCGCAGACAGCCGAGGCGGCTGTCCCACACAAGTCAACAGAGATTCGCTTTTTGTTCGCCTTCTCCAGATTTCCATGTATACTGCATTTTTGTCGGGGGACGACACTGACGCGGGGCGATGAAGCGTGTACTCTAGCCCGTCGATCATAATCGAGTGATCGGGTGATCAGATCATCGAGTCAGCACGCCCCCGAAGCGGTGACTGGCGCGCGTCACTTCAGCAGGAGAGGCAATCATGGCAGACGATAAGGCAAAAGCGATCGATCTGGCGCTAGCGCAGATCGAAAAGCAGTTCGGCAAGGGCTCGATCATGCGCCTGGGGACGAAGGAAGCGATCGTGCCCATCGCGGTGATCCCGACGGGGGCGATCTCGTTCGATGCGGCGCTGGGCGTGGGCGGCTTTCCGCGCGGGCGGGTGGTGGAGATCTTTGGACCGGAGGCAAGCGGCAAGACCACCATCGCACTCCAGGTGATCGCGGAGGCGCAGAAGACAGGGGGCATGGCCGCGTTCGTGGATGCCGAGCACGCACTCGACCCGCAGTACGCCAATAAGCTGGGCGTTGACACCGACAACCTGCTGATCTCGCAGCCGGACTACGGGGAGCAGGCGCTGGAGATCACGGAAGCGCTGGTGCGCTCGGGCGCGATCGACGTGCTGGTAGTGGACTCGGTGGCGGCGCTGGTACCCAAGGCGGAGTTGGACGGCGAGATGGGCGACAGCCATGTCGGATTGCAGGCGCGGCTGATGTCGCAGGCGCTGCGCAAGCTGACCGGCACGGTGTCGAAATCGCGCACCTGCCTGATCTTCATCAACCAGATCCGGGAGAAGATCGGCGTGATGTTCGGCAATCCGGAAACCACGACGGGCGGGCGGGCGCTGAAATTCTATTCCTCGGTGCGCATCGACATCCGGCGCATCGCGGCCATCAAGGAAGGCGACGTGGTGCTGGGCTCGCGCACGCGAGTGAAAGTGGTGAAGAACAAGGTGGCGGCGCCGTTCCGCGAGGCCGAATTCGACATCATGTACGGCGAGGGCATCTCGCGGGAAGGCGACGTGCTCGACCTGGCGGCGAACAACGACATCGTCGAGAAGTCGGGCGCCTGGTTCAGCTACAAGGGCGAGCGCATCGGGCAGGGCCGCGAGAACGCCAAGCAATTCCTCAAGGAAAACAAGGACGTGCTGGCGAAGGTCGAAGCTGACGTTCGCAAGAAGCTGGGGATCGTGAGCCCGGCGGAAAAGGCGCAGGCGGCATCGGCGACGCAACAGGAATCGAAAACCATTCCCATAGGCAGACGGTAGCGGGAAACGAACTCGCTGCCTAGCTGCGGAAGACGGACCCGGCGGGGTGTTGGACGCACTCGTGGGTCTCGAAGGCCGACACCACCGGCTCGGGCGGCTCATTGGCGTAGCGCCAGCGCGTCTCTTCCAGCTTGATGGAGTGGCGCCAGCCGCAGCCACTGCACTTCCAGGCGATGGGAAGGTTCTGGGCGAAGGCGTGGCACATGAGCCTGCGTCCCTGAGGCCCGAACGACTCCGTCCGCGGCGCGGAACCCATGGATGGCGGGAGAGAGGGGAGCGGGGGCTGAGTGCGATCGTACTGTTCCATGAGCCAGGCCACCAGCCGGGCGCGCGACTTGCTGGACATGCGGGTGAACTGCAAGCCGGCGCGGCCGTCACGCGCCCAGAGGACTTCCGCCTGGGCATCGACCGACGAGTCTCCTGGCAAGGTGAAGCGCAACTCGACCAGGCTGTGCTCGGTGAGCGACGCTGTGGTCTGGATGCCCAGGCCTCCCTGGCTCACGTTCTCTGCCGAGACCGGGATCTCGCCGCTGCGGTCGCCGGGGCGCTGCACCCAAGCGATGAAGTCCGCAGGATGGCGGTAGTAGCGCCGGTTCTCCGAAGCCATGAGCCCCTGCGCGGCGCGCAGATTATGCAGCAACCAGTCCTGGGTGAAGCTTTTTTCCAGCACGAAGCTGGCGCCGAGCATGGCGGCGTCGCGTGGGCTGGTGATCTCGCTGACGATGGCGAAGGTCACGGCGGAACGGTTGGAGCTGCGGCGTACCCCGTCGAGCACGCCACGCGCCCCGGGAAGGCTGGCGCAGTCGATGACAGTGGCGTCATAGCGCGTGCTTGCGATCTTGCGCTGGGCGTCTTCGGCCCGCGTGCACACTTCGGTGTCAATCCCGGCCAGTTCGAAGACGGGGATGATCTTCTGAAGGAGCTGCGGATCGCAGCTCACGACCAGGGTGCTCAACGCCATGCTCTTCTCAGAGTACGACACCCGGACGGCCAAATGAACATTACCGGCGTACTACTGCTGGACATGTCCTGTGGTGACTAGTCCTCGACGCGGACGTTAAAAGTCGTCTTCCCGGTCTTGCCTGCGGCGGTCGCGATGAACACTGCCTCCCATTCGCCGGACATGGTGAACTGCCCCGTCCCCTCGTACTCGCCGATCCCGGCCTGCGGCAGCGGGAAACCGTTCTTGCCCATATCCATGAGCGGCATGACCAGGGAGGCTTGCACCTGCGCACCGGAAACCGGCGCGCCCGCGGGGTCCAGCAGCGTGATGCGGAACTTTGTTTTCGTCGACATCCGGGGCTGGGCCGGATCGAAGGAGACCGACATCTGGAAGGCGGAACCAGGCGCCACCGTGGTGGAAAGGATCACGCCGCTCGCAGAAGGCTTCTTTTCGGCGCGTCGTTCCTGGTTACAACCATTCAGGAGGACCGCGGAGATCGCGAACGCAGCGAGCAGACGTTTCATGGGATTCCATTTTAGTCGGGTGGCCTCAGCCGTCCATGCGGGACATAGCCCGGCGCTGTGATCAGTGGGTGTGCTCTTCTCCAATGACAGGCACGACGCAGCCGTGCGCCACATCGCACACGGCGTGCTCGAACTGGATGGTGGTATGGAAGATGTGGAAAGCTTGCGCCAGGCGCTCGTTCACCTGGCGGAGGATGCTCTCGCTCTCCGAGGGAGGGATGTCGGCGATCTGGATGTGGCAGGAGAGGGCGTGGCTCTCCGAGCCCAGGCTCCAGGCGTGCAAGTCGTGCACGTCGAGCACGCCGGGGATGGCGCGGATCTCCTGGGCGATGTGGTCCATTTCCATCCCGCGCGGCGTGCCTTCCAGCAGGATGTTGAGGGTCTCGCTGATGATGCCGAACGACGACCACACGATCAGCGCACCGATGCCGAAGGAAAGCGCCGGGTCGATCCAGCTCTGACCGGTCAACAGGATGGCCCAGCCGCCGACCAGGACGGCGGCGGTGGATAGCGTGTCGCCGAGCATATGGATGAAGGAGCTGCGGATGTTCACGTCACCGCGGCTGCGAAACAGCAGCGCGGCGATCACGCCGTTGAGCGCGATGCCGACGGCGGCGACCACCATCATGACGTTGGCGTGCACCGGCGCAGGCTGGTAAAGCCGCCGCCCGGCCTCGTAGAAGATAAGGAACGCGATCACCACCAGCGACAGCGCGTTGATGAACGCCGCCAGCACCCCCGTCCGCTGATAGCCGTAGGTCTTGGTCGAACTGGGCGGGCGGCCCTGAAAGAACAGCGCCACCCAGGAGAGGAGCAGCGCGAGAAAGTCGGAGAGATTGTGTCCGGCCTCGGACAGCAGCGCCAGGGAATGCGCGCGGATGCCGGTGACGACCAGCAGCACGATGTACGCGAAGGTGAGCAGCAGCGCGACACGCAAGATGCGCGACGTCCCCTGGTTGGCATGCGCATGCGCGTGCATGACGCCAGTGTACTTTCACGGCCATTCGGCATCAACCGGTGGCCGGCAGCGGGTGGCTTCGGCCGCCCTTTCTCTTCAGGGAGGAAGGAGATCGAGGGTGCGAGGCAGGGCGCCTTCCAACTGGAGCAGGGCGCGCTTGACGTCGAGGCCGCCGCCGTAGCCTCCGAGGGAGCCGTCCGAGGCCAGCACGCGATGACAGGGCACGACGATGGCCACGGGATTGTCGTGGTTCGCCATGCCCACAGCCCGGAAGCCGCGCGGGCTCCCCACCCGGCGCGCCAGTTCGGCGTAGGTGATGGTTTCGCCGTAGGGGATCTCCCGCAGCGCGCGCCAGCAGCGCAGCTGGAAATCGGTTCCGTGCAGGTCCAGGGGCACGGTGAAGCGGCGGCGGCGCCCGGCGAAATACTCGTCCAGCTCGCCGATCGCCGCTTCAACCTCGTTCCTGGATCGCACCCAGGTATCCCCCGGGCGGCGGCGCGGCTGCAGGCGCCCGCGCTCGAACTCGAGCGCGGCCAGCCCGCGCGAGGTCGCGCCCACGATCAGCGGCCCGATGGGCGACCCGTAGCGTGCATAGAACACCTCGCTCATCCCCATGAGCGTAGCATCCGGGCGCCCGGGCCGGAACACCTCAGCGGCTCACGACGCCATTGCCATGGTTCCGGCGCATGCTTTAGTTTGGAGGGTTGGATTCCCGGGTGCGGAAGCCGGCAAAACGGCCGGCGCTCCGCGGGACCACCTGGGCAGGAAGCCAGAGCATCGAACAGGATGATCTACCCCATCGTGAAACTCGGCGATCCGGTGCTGGAAAAGCCGTCTGAACCGATCACCGTCTTTGATGACCAGTTGCGCAAGCTGGTGGACGACATGTTCGAATCCATGTACGCGGCGCACGGCGTCGGCCTGGCGGCTCCCCAGATCGGGGTCTCGAAGCGCCTGGTGGTGATCGACGTCACATTCAAGGAGGATCCAAGCGCTAAACTCGTACTGGTCAACCCGGAGATCGTCCACCTGGAGGGCAAGCAGCGTGGCCAGGAAGGCTGCCTCAGCATTCCCGAGTTCCGCGAGCAGGTCACGCGGGCCCGGCGAGCCACGGTTCGAGCGCAGGACGCGGAAGGCAATTGGTTCGAGAGGTCGGGCGAGGACTTGCTGGCACGGGCCTTTCAACATGAGACCGACCATTTGAACGGACGGCTCTACATCTCGCACATCAGCGCCTTGAAACGTGACCTGATGAAGCGCAAGATCCGCAAGCTGGTCCGCGCAGGAGAGTGGTGATCCTTCGACTCCGGTAGAAACGGCGGGCAGGCGATGGACCTGGTGTTTTGCGGCACACCGCAGTTCGCGGTGCCAACGCTCGAAGCGCTGGTCCGGGAAGGATTCCGCGTCCGCTTGGTCGTTACCCAACCCGACCGGCCGAGCGGGCGCGGGCAGGAAATCGCCGCCCCGGCCGTCAAGCGGATGGCCCAGTCTCTCGGCCTGCCGGTGATCCAACCCGACAAGATCAAGAACAACGAGGAATTCCGGGCTCAATTGGCGCAGCTTGCGCCGCGCGCGATCATAGTGGTCGGCTACGGCCGGATCATTCCCACGTGGATGATCGAGCTGCCGCCGCTGGGCAACATCAACCTGCACGCCTCTCTGCTGCCCAAGTATCGCGGAGCCGCGCCCATCCAGTGGGCCATCGCTTCCGGTGAGACGGTGACCGGCAATACCACCATGCGCATCAACGAGGGCCTGGACACAGGGGACATCCTGCTCCAGGAGGAAATGCCCATCGCGCCTGGGGACACTGCCCTCACGCTGGCGCCCCGGCTGGCCGGCGCCGGCGCCCGGTTGGTGGTGGAGACGCTGCGCGGCCTCGAGGCCGGACGCATCCAGCCCCGGCCGCAAGACGATTCGAGCGCGACCTTGGCGCCGATCCTGAAGAAAGAGGACGGGGTCATCGATTTCCAGCGTCCGGCGGCCGAGATCGTGAACCGGCTGCGTGGCTTCCAGCCCTGGCCGGGCGCCTACAACAGCTTCCGGGGCAAGAACCTGGTGGTGCACACGGCGCATGCTGCCCAGGAAAAGCCCGTGCCGCCGGGCGAGCTGCATGTCGAACGGGCTCGGCTGCTGGTGGGCTGCGGGGCGGGTACGGTGCTCGAGATCGTCGAGCTTCAACTCGAGGGCAAGAAGCGCATGTCGGCGCAAGACTTCATTCACGGATACCACCTGAACCCAGGCGAGCGGCTCGGCGGTTAAGCCCCTACTTCGCCACTTCGAGGCTGACCGCCATCCCTGGCGTGACCCGCTGTCCGGGCGGAGGCGATTGTTTCAGGATGGTGGTGGGCACACCGCCGTTCGCGGCGCCAGTCACTGTACCCAGCTTCAGCCCTGCCTGCTGGATGGCCTGCGCCGCCTCGGCCAGACGCCGGCCGACAAGGTTGGGCATCACGTAGGCTTGGGCTTGCTCGGGCACGCCGACCAGCAGGTTGATTTTCGGCGACGTGACGGTGGCGGCGTTGGGCGGAGGCGACTGGGCGACAACCACGTCCGCCAGGGCCTGGGGGATGTGCGCCATCGCGACCTCGCCCACGTCCAGGCCGCGCCGGCGAACGTTGATCTCGGCGGCGCGTGGGCTTTGCCCGACCAGGTCGGGGATCACGGCGCGCTGCGGCCCCAGGCTGACCGCGACGCGCATCTTCCAGCCGCGGCGCACGTGGATGCCCGTCGCCGGCAACTGCGAAACGATGTGCCCCTCCGGTACGGTGTTGCTGTAGAAGCGGCTCTCGGCCTCCAAAAGCAGACCGTTCGCGGAGGTGATGCGCTCCGCCTGCTCCACGCTCAAACCAACCAGCTTGGGAACCGCAACCTCACGCCCATGGATGGCCAGGCGCATGGCAGTCATGGCCGACACCAGCATCACCGTCAGCAGCACCAGCGCCATCAGCACGTAGCGGAAGAAGCGTCGCATCGCTCTGATTTAACCACAGTGCCCGCACCCAGGGTTTAACATATAGGCTTTGCCAGCAACGGCGGCCTGCCGCCGAAAGGACGCACTCACATGTCGAAGCGCGAAGAACTCATCCGCAAGCAGAAGGAATTCATCTTTCCCTCGGTCTCGACCTTTTATTCCGAGCCGCTGGTGCTCGACCGCGGGAACATGCAGCACGTGTGGGACATCGACGGCCGGGAGTACCTGGACTTTTTCGGCGGCATCGTGACCGTGAGCGTCGGCCACTGCAACCCACGGGTCACTTCCAAGCTGAAGGCGCAGGTGGACAAGCTGCAGCACGTCTCCACCAGCTTCGTCACCGAGCCGATGGTGGCGCTGGCGGAAAAGCTGGCCTCCATCGCTCCCCGCGGCATCAAGAAGTCGTACTTCACCAACAGCGGCACCGAAGCCAACGAGACCGCCGTCCAGATCGCGCGCATGCACACCGGCAACTACGAGCTGGTGGTGCTGCGCCACGGCTACAGCGGCCGCTCCTCGGTGGCGCGCGCCATGACCGGCATGAACACCTGGCGCAAGGCGACGCTCGAGGTCGGCATCGTGCACGCCATGAACCCGTACTGCTACCGCTGCCCCATGGGGCTGAAGTATCCCGACTGCGGCGTGGCCTGCGCCAAGGACGTGGAGAACGTCATCCAGACCTCCACCACGGGACGCATCGCGGGCTTCCTGGCCGAGCCCATCCAGGGTGTGGCCGGGTTCATCACTCCGCCGAAGGAGTATTTCAAGATCGTCTTCAACATCGTGAAGCAGTACGGCGGCGACTTCATCGCCGACGAGGTGCAGACCGCCTGGGGCCGCACCGGCCACAAGTGGTGGGGCATCGAGCACTGGGAGGTCGAGCCCGATATCCTCACCTCGGCCAAGGGCCTGGCCAACGGGCACCCGGTCGGCCTGACCATGGCGCGGCCGGAGATCGCCGACTCCTTCCAGGGCCTGACCATCTCCACCTTCGGCGGAAACCCGGTCACGTGCGCCACCGCGAAGGCGGTGATCGAGGTCATGGAAGAGGACGACCTGCGCACCAATGCGGCCATCGTCGGCGGCTACTTCCGCCAGAAACTGGAAGAACTCCAGGAGAAACACAAGCTCATCGGCGAGGTGCGCGGCATGGGGCTGATGCAGGCGCTGGAACTGGTCGAAGACCGCGACACCAAGCAGCCTTCGCCGGCGGGCACGAACGCGGTGCTCGAGGAGTGCCGCAAAGCGGGCCTGCTGGTGGGCAAAGGCGGGCTCTACGGCAACGTCATCCGCATGTCGCCGCCGCTGAACATCACCAAGGGCGACGTGGACGAAGCCCACCGGATGCTCGACCAGGCATTCGCCGCGGTCGAGGCAGCTCGTTCGAAGGCTGCCGCCAAGGTGGAACCGGCGACTGCCGGCGCACGCTAGTCAGACATGTTGGCATGGCCGGCTGGTGAAGGGTGAGGTGCGCACTCAGTGCGCTTCGCCGTCTCCGGGAGAAACATCCGGCGTGTCGAGCTTGACGGAGATGTTGCGCGGGATCTCCGGCGGCCGGGCGAAGTCTTCCTTGTCGTGGCCGACCAGGGCGACCTTCATGAACTGCATCCAGATGGGCAGCGCGGCCATCGCGCCCGTCTCCCTGTTGCCCAGCGTTTTCTTCTCGTCGAAGCCCACCCATACGCCGCAGGTGATCGAAGGCGAGAAGCCGATGAACCAAGCGTCGGTGAAATCGTTGGTGGTGCCCGTCTTGCCACCCAGGGGATGCTTCAGCGCTGTGGCCGCGTACCCGGTGCCGTGCTGCACCACCCCCTCCAGCAGCGACACCATCACGCGCGCGGTCTGGGCGCTGATGACGTCCTTTACCTCAGGATAGTCCTCCTCCAGCACGCGCCCGTCGTAATCGGTGACCTTGCGGAGGTAGCGCGGGGTGACGCGGACGCCGTCGTTGGGAAAGGTGCTGAAGGCGGCGGTCTGCTCGTACAAGGTGATGTCGGCGGCGCCCAGCGCCAGCGGCAGCACCGGCGGCAGCGGTGAGGTGATGCCGAAGCGCCGTGTGTACTCGATGACCTTGTCGATCCCGATCTTTTGCTCCAGCTTCAGCGCGGGAATGTTGCGCGAGAACGCGATGGCGCGCCGTAGGGTGATGTTGCCTTCGAACTTGCCGTCGTAGTTGTGCGGCGTGTACGGGCCAGAGGCGGTGGAGAAGGTGATGGGGGCGTCGAGGACGACATCGTCGGGCGAGCCGCCGTTGTCCATCACCGCCGTGTATAGATAGGGCTTGAACGACGAGCCCACTTGGCGCAGCGCCTGGGTGGCGCGGTTGAACTTGGACTCATCGAAATCGCGCCCGCCGACCATCGCCTTGATGTCGCCGGTGGAGTTGTCGATGGCCAGCAGCGCCCCTTGCGCGCCGGAATCCTGCTCCAACTGGACCTTGGCGGCGCCGTCCGCCGTGAGCGCCACTACTTTCAGGTACGCGATGTCGCCCACGGATAGGATCTCGATCGGCCTCTTGTGGGCGGTCCACTTCATCTCCGCGGCGGTGATGGCGCCGGTGTAGCGTCCCAACTTCACCGTCGCCGCCTTATCGCTAACGGCGGTGACGAGCGCGTGCACATAGCCATTGGTCTCGATGGGCTGTTCCCAGTCTGGATTGTCGTAAGCGTCGAGTGCGATGCCCAGCGCTACCACGTTCTTCAGGCGGCTTTTCCATCCGTGGCGGCGTTCGTAGGCGGCTACGCCGTCGAGCACGGCCTGGTTGGCGGCCTTCTGCAGATCCATGTTGAGTGACGTGTACACGCGCAGGCCGCCGCTGTGCACCTCGTCGCTGCCGTACTTCTTCTCCAGATACCGGCGGACTTCCTCGACGAAGTAGGGCGCCAGCCAGTTGGTACCCGTCTGCACGTTGAGCTTGAGCGGGGCCCTCTTGGCACGCTCGCCCTCCTGCTTGGTGATCTTGCCGTCCTCGACCATGTTGTCGATCACCAGGTTCCGCCGGCGGAAGCAACGGTCGGGATTGTTGATGGGGGAGTAGTAGCTCGGCGCCTTGGGCAGGGCCGCCAGCATCGCCGCTTCCTCCAGCTTGAGGTCCTTGGCGTGCTTGTTGAAGTAGTACTGGGCGCCGGCCTCGAAACCGTACACGCCGTGCCCGAGGAAGATCTGGTTGGAGTACAGAGTGAAGATCTGCGGCTTGGTGAAGCGCCGCTCGATCTGGATGGAGAGCATGATCTCCTGGAGCTTGCGTCCGTAGGTGCGGTCGGCGGTGAGGAACAGGTTGCGGGAAAGCTGCATGGTCAGCGTCGACGCACCTTGCGCCTTGCTGCCGGCCACGATGTCCTTGTAGGCCGCTCCCAGGACGCGCCCGAAATTGATGCCCCAGTGCTTCTCGAAATCCTTGTCTTCGGTGGAGATGACCGCGTCGCGCAGGACCTTGGGAAAATCCTCGTAGGAAGCGATGACGCGCCGCTGGAGCGCGAACGAGCCGATCACGCGGCCCTGGTCGTCGTACAGTTCGGTCACGGAGCTGGGGCGGTAACGCTCCAGTTCGGTGACCTGGGGCAGGTCGGTGGTGTAGACGATGAGCAGGCCCGCCGCCGCGCCCAGGACAGCCGCGGCCAGCATCATGAGCGCAAAGACCACCCGGCCGACGTACTTCCGTCCGCCGACACTGACTGGGGGAAGATCCGAATAAAGCGCCATGGCCTGCTTCGCGGAGAGCTGGATTCAGAATACACCAGTACTCAGTACTCGGTACCCAGTACTCAGAGGCGTATTCGGGAGGTGCGTGCAGCCCATCCCGTTCAGTCACAGCGGCCCACACAATAGAGAAGGCCGCAGTCACCCGCGGCCTCACTTGGTACTGAGTACCGAGTACTGAGTACTTCTTTAGGCTTTCACCTGCTTGGTCTTCAGCAGTTCGATGGCACGGTGGAGCTGTTCGTCTTCCTTGTTCGTCTTGCGTTCTTCGGACGGATTCGGCTCCGTCTCCGTGTCGTCGGGCAGGACAGCGTCGTCGTCCTGGTCGGCGACCAGGACGTTGGGTGTCACCGCGGTGTCCTGGATGGCCTTGCCGTTGGGGCTGTAGTACTTGGCGATCGATAGGATAAGCGCCGAGCCGTCGGGCAGGTTGATCAGGTTCTGCACCGAGCCGACGCCAAAGGTCTTGTCGCCGACCACGTCGCCGCGAGCGTTCTCCAGAACCGCGGCAGCCACGATCTCCGCCGGGCCGGCGGTCCCGCGGTTCACCAGCACCGCCAGCGGCAAGGTCGGCAGGTTGGTGATGGCCTTGGCCGGATCCGCGTCGAAGGTCTTCCGCGGATACTTCTGCCCCTGGATGTAGGTGATGACCCCGTGGTTCAGGAACAGGTTGGCGGTGGCGATGCCCTCGTCCTCCTCGCCCATGGCCACGTTGCGCAGGTCGAGGATGAGCCTCTTCGCGCCACCCTTCTCCAGTTCTTTGATCCTGGAGGCGATCTCCTGCGCCTTGCCCTTGTTCAGGGCGTTCACTTTGATGTAACCGATACCGTCCTCGAGCATCTTGTCGGTGGCGGGCGGGACGGTCACGATACTGCGCGTGATGGTGATCTTCTGCGGCTCCACTTTGCGCGTGCGCACGATGGAAAGGTTCACGTTGGAGCCCGGCTGGCCGGTGAGCAGCGTATGGATCTCCGCCAGGGACATCTCGCGCGTGCTGCGGCCCTCGATGGCCTCGATGATGTCGGCTTTCTCGACCCCCGCCTTGTCGGCCGGCCCGCCGGGGATGGTCGAGATCACCGCCGCGTAGCCGTAGCGCTTGGAGACGGCCGCGCCGATGGTCCCCTTCCCGTCCGCTCTGTGCTCTTTGTAATCCTTGTACTGGGCGGGGTTCAGGTAGCTGGAGTTGGCGTCCAGCGACTCCAGCAGCCCGTGCAGGGCGCCGTCGGTGACCTTGGGGATGTCGGGGTCCTCGACGTACTCGGTGCGGACGCGGGAAAGCACTTCGCTGTATACGCCGAGCTGGCGGTATGCGCCATCGTTGGTCGAGGCCTTCGCACCCAGCCCTCCCCAGATGGCGAACAACACGACGGCTACCGAAACGCTTAGGATTGTGATCTTCAGGCTTCTTGACATCGGGAAATGATCTTTCGAGGGTGGTCCCCTGGTACCACGATTATAACCCGCTGCCCGGTCGCTCCGGACGTGTTCTTATAGACGCCCCGGGGGGCCGATGCGTTGCATTCATTTTTTCGGGGGACTTCGGCGCCGTGGGGCGGTTCGGCCCTCAGACCACGCTCTCGTGCACGGTTGAACCGGCCCGGCTAAGATGAGGGAAGTATCCCTTTGGGGACATGGCCCTGAAAAAGTCCAAGCCGAGCGCGAGGTCCGCCCGTGTCCCGGCTTGAGGACATCCTGGGGCAGAGCGTGGAAGCGTTGCGGGCGCACAAACTGCGCGCCTCACTGACCATCCTCGGCCTGATGATGGGCGTGGCCACGCTGATCACGGTCATGACCATCGTCCAGGGCGCCAACGTGTACGTCGAGAGCAAGATTGCCAACCTCGGCACCGACGTCTTCCAGATGGCGCGCACCCCCTTCGTGGTCACCGACTTCGAGCAGGTGATCAAGGCGCTGCGCTACAAGCGCATGGAGGTGGACGACCTGCGCGCCGTCAGCGAGCGCTGCCATACCTGTCTCCTGGTCGGCGCCTCCGCCAGCACCTCGCTCCATGTTCGCTACAGGGGCAAAGAACTGCAGGACATCAACATGATCGGCCACACCGCCAATATGGCCTCCATCGACACGCGCACGCTGGAGCTGGGGCGCTATTTCAGCGACTCGGAGGACCGGCAAATGACCAGCGTGTGCATCATCGGCCAGTCGCTGGTGGACGAGTTCTTCCCCGGGATGAACCCGATCGGGCAGACGCTGCGCGTGGGCAACGAGGAATTCCGCGTCATCGGGACCATGGAGCGGATCGGCTCGGTGCTGGGCCAGGAACAGGACAACTTCCTCATCGTGCCGCTGCGCACCTATCTGCGGCAGCTGGGAACGCGTTCCAGCCTCACCATCAACGTGAAGACCGCCGGCTCCGGGGCGGCGTTCGACCAGGCCATGGACGAGGCGCGGCTGGTGCTGCGCGGACGCCGCCACCTCCAGCCCGAGCAGCCGGAAGACTTCTTCATCGGCACCAAGGAGAGCTACATCTCTCTGTGGAAGTCCATCAGCGGCGCCTTTTTCGCCGTGTTCGTGATGGTGAGCTCGATCTCGGCGGTGGTCGGCGGCATCGTAATCATGAACGTCATGCTGGTGAGCGTGACCGAGCGCACCAAGGAGATCGGCGTGCGCCGCGCCATGGGCGCTACCCAGCGCGACATCCGCCGGCAGTTCCTGCTGGAGAGCGTGCTGCAATGCATGATCGGCGGCGCGGCCGGCATCGTGGGCGGCTTCGTGTGCGCCGTCGCGCTGCGCAATTTCACCTCCTTCCCGGCCTCGGTGCAGACTTGGGTGGCGCTGCTGGGGCTGTTCCTCAGCTCGGCGATCGGGCTGTTTTTCGGCATCTACCCGGCGACCCGCGCCGCACGGCTCGACCCCGTCGAAGCCTTGAGGGCTGAATAGCGATGACGCGCGCGGAACTCAAGGAGAACCTGCTGAACGCACTGGCCACGCTGCGCGGGCACAAGGTGCGCTCCGGCCTGACCGTGCTGGGCATCGTCATCGGCGTGACCTCGGTGATCTCGGTGGCCGCCATCATCCAGGGACTGAATCTCTACATCCAGCAGCGAGTCGAATCGTTCGGCTCTCGCACGTACTTCATCTCGCGTTTCCCCTTCGGCCAGCCCTTCAACCGGCTACCAGAGCGTTTGCGTTCCCGCAAGTATCTCGAATACGAATACGCGCCGTACCTGCGCGAGTCGTGCCCGTCGATCGAGATCGCGACTCCCTTCACCACGCGCGCGTTCTTCTTCGGGCAGCCCGTGGTGAACGAACTGCACGTGGGCAATAACCGCGTGGAGCGTGTCATCTTGCGCGGCGCCGAGCCCGAATACGTGGACGCCATCCCACTGTTCGCCGTCAACGAGGGCCGGTTCCTCTCCCGCTTTGACGAAGAGCACTCGCGCGATGTCGTGGTCCTGGGGGCCGGCATGGCAGATTCTCTCTTCCCCCACACCGACCCCGTGGGCAAAACCGTTCACCTCAACGGCCGCCAGTACGACGTCATCGGGGTCTTTGAAAAGGACCCCGGCCTGTTCGGAGGCCCGGGCGTGGACATGTTCGCGGTGATCCCGCTCTCCAATTTCCGCAAGAACTATCCCGAGTCGAAAGAGTTGCTCATCGCATTCACCGTCCGCAAGGGCGGCGACCCGCAGCATGCCGCGGACGAGGTGACAGAAGCCATGCGCCGCCTGCGCCGCCTGCATCACGGCCAGGAGAATGACTTCGAGGTGATTTCCTCCGACTTCCTCACCCAGCTCTGGAACCAGCTCACGGGCGCGCTGGTGATCCTGACCGGCATCATCAGCTCGGTGGGGCTGCTGGTCGGCGGCATTGGCGTGATGAACATCATGCTGATCTCGGTGACCGAGCGCACCCGGGAGATCGGCGTGCGCCGCGCCATCGGCGCGCGCAAGTCCGACATCCGCGTGCAATTCCTGCTGGAATCCGTGCTGCTGACCGGCACCGGCGGGGCGCTGGGGATCGTACTCGGGATCCTGGTCGCCACCGTCGTGCGTAACGCCTTCGCTTCCGTGCCCGCCACCGTCTCCCTGTTCTGGGTGGTCGCCGGAGTGGCGATGTCGGTGGGAGTCGGGCTCTTCTTCGGCTCCTATCCGGCGAACCGCGCCGCCAACCTCGACCCCATCGTGTGCCTGCGGTACGAGTGACTCCGCGCTAAGTCCGAAACGTCCTATCCACCATGTTCCGCATTTGTAATCTTTTTGTAATCCTGGTCACTCGTCACAGCCAGGTGTGTCGAGTGCCACTTAGCATTGCAGGCACGGTGCGCTGCTCCTCTCCTCGCAGCACCTCCGAGAGACTATGGAACCTCATCCCAAGGGCACGAAAGCCCGCATTCTTCTTTCCGGCGTGTTCGGGCCTTATGCCCGCGACGACGAATTCGGCAGCCGCACCATCAACCCGATGGAGCTCTTCCAGAACCAGGTGACGCGCGCCCAAGGCGCCTTCTCCCTGCGCATGTTCCACCGCTCCTGGGGGATCATGATGATCCAGGAGAACATCTCCGCCCCCTGCACGGTTCTGGATTTCCCCACGCGCGAGCGGTTCGCCGAGGAGCTGAAGCGCGAGCAGTACGACGTTGTCGGCATCAGCTCCATCATCATGAACGTGTGGAAGGTGCGGGAGATGTGCCGCATGGTGCGCGAACTCTCGCCGGGCACCACCATCCTGGTCGGCGGCCACGTGGCCGCCATCCCCGGCCTGGAGCGCATGATCGACGCCGACCACATCGTGAAAGGCGAAGGCATCGCCTGGATGCGCGAATACCTCGGCGAGGACCCGCGTGCCCCCATCCGCCATCCGCACATCGTCTCCGCCTTCGGGGTGCGCGTGATGGGCCTGCCCGATCGCCCGCGGCCGGGGCGGACCGCCGCCACTTTCATCCCCTCGGTCGGCTGCCCCATGGGCTGCAATTTCTGCACCACGTCGGCATTCTTCGGCGGCAAGGGCAAGTCCGTGGATTTCTACGAGACCGGCGACGAGCTCTTTCACGTGTTGTGCGAGATCGAATCGGCGCTCCACGTGCAGTCGTTCTTCGTCATGGACGAGAACTTCCTGCTCAACCGGACACGCGCGCTCGAGTTGCTGCGCCGGATGAAGGAGCACGGCAAAGCGTGGGTCTTCTATGTCTTCTCCTCCGCCAACGCCATCCGCAAGTACTCCATGCAGGAACTGGTCGAGTTGGGGGTCTCCTGGATCTGGCTGGGGCTGGAATCGCCGCGCTCCGGCTACTCCAAGCTGAACGGCACTGACACCATGGCGCTGGCCCGTGAACTGCACGCGCACGGCATAAAAGTTCTCGGCTCGACCATCGTCGGCATGGAGCACCACACGCCGGAGAACATCCGCGACGAGATCGAGTACGCCGTCTCCCACGACACCGACTTCCACCAGTTCATGCTCTACACGCCCATCCCGGGTACGCCTCTCCACCAGCAGATGAAGGAAGAAGGCCGGCTGCTCGAGGACATGGACCCGGCCGATATCCACGGCCAATTCAAATTCAACTTCCGGCACGCCTCCATCTCGCGCGATGATTCCAAGCGCTTCCTCGACTGGGCGTTCCTGCGCGACTTCGAGCGCAACGGTCCCAGCCTCTTTCGCGTATGCAAGACCATGCTCGAGGGCTGGAAGCGCTACAAGGACCATCCCGACGCGCGCGTCCGCCGGCGATTCGAGTGGGAGGTCAGGGACCTGAAGGCGACCTACGCGTGGCTGCTATGGGCGATGGAGAAGCGCTTGAAGAAGAGCAATCGCTCCGTCAGCGAGCAGATCCATTCCCTGCGCCGCGACCTGTCGAAGGAGTTTGGAGTGCTGCGCACGCGCTTCCTGGCGGCCGTGATCGGCCCCATCCTGCTCTGGGCCCACAAGCGCGAGGAGAAGAGACTGGCGGCGGGAGTGACTTACGAACCGCCCACCATCATCGAGCGCCGCAACTGGGCCTCTACCTAGAGGACGCCAGCGCCGACTCGACCCGCTGCAAGAACGAGTCCGATAATTCCTCGTCCCGGATCTGGTCGTCATCAAGGAATAGCGGGCACAGCCGCTCGGAGGAGTTCAATAGGAACATGAATTCCTGGGTGGGATGGTCCCGCTGAATGCGTTTCCAGGACCCCATCTCACCTCTCATCCCCGAACCCATGCTGAGCAGCACCAGGCGATACCTGGCGTTTTCCCACGGGTATTGCAGGCCCGCCAGAGTGCTGATCGTATCGACGGCGTAGCCCTGCGTGGCCAGCATGAGGGCACGAAGCGTTCGCGTGTTCTCATTGTCGTCCACCAGCAGGATGGTGGGCGCGAGCTGCTTACTCACGCGGGCTGTCTTTTTCCGCCTGGCGCACTGCCTCGCCAAAGGAATGCTGCGCGGATCCGCCGTTGGTGGGAATCGGCGGGGGCACGCCGCGCCCGCGGCGCAGGAATGTCATCCGCCAGGCGGCTTCCAGCAATCGTCCCCGCCCGGGAAGTCCGTCGCAGGTCCTCTCGATCAGCGCGTGGAGTTTTTTCGCAGGATCGGCCGCCCCGTCGTTCCCCGACTCATGTTCCGGGAGCGGCTTCGAGGCCAGGTACGATGGCTTGCCCACGAAGAAGCGGATGGACTGCTCCGGCCTTTCTTCTTTCATGTCCGCGTGAAGCTTCAGCGCTGCCTGACGATCGCGAGGCAGATTGATCAGCACCAGGTCGTAGGGCGACTCTCGCAGCAGCAGCCGCGCCTGGGCGGCGTCCGTCGCGCAACACACATTGATCCCCATCCGCGTCAGGCTCGCCAGGCGCAGCTTGCGCTTCCCCGGGTCGGTGTCTACGAGCAGCACGCGGTTGTTGTCGACGTGAACGGGGTCTGCCACTGGCAGGGGCTCGGCGAGTGCTTCTTGCATCTTCATCATGAGATCCTCGTTTCCCGAATGGTGACGGCCTGGACCTGTGTGGCGCCGCGCAGGAGGAATGGGCTTCTTCTGCGGGACGGATCTTCTCAATCGCGAAGGCGCAAGGTGGGATAGCGATGTGTCTTCGGGGTCAAGTGGTGTCTTGAGTATACGCTGTTTGCGGAGGTTCCCCCGCAAATCGCTCGACAGACTGTTACTAGGTCGTGCCCCCAAATGCAAAAGGCGGCTGCTAAGCCGCCTTCTTGAACTTTCCGCGCTGCTATTTACAGCGGCTGGACGTTCTCTGCCTGGAGCCCTTTCGGTCCCTTGGTCACGGTGAACTGCACCGCCTGGCCTTCACGCAGGCTGCGGAAACCGCTTGCCTGGATGGCCGAGAAATGCACGAACACGTCTTCGCCGGTCTCGCGGCTGATAAAGCCGAAGCCCTTGGCGTCGTTAAACCACTTCACTGTTCCTTGTTCCATTTGTTTGTAACTCTTTTCTCTTTTTGATTTACGTTGACACTGAATCGGAAGGTACTGCAGGGCAGGAAACTCGCGAGAGAAACTTGCTCACAACCGCTTCACTTCAAACGCACCCCTATCATACACGTCTGGCGCGGATTCGCCAAATGAATTCCGGATGTCCCGAAGAAAAAACGCGGGATCCCGCCCTACTGCGCTTTTTGCAGGTCGACGGCCGCGCGCTCGCCATTGATGAGCACCGCGCCGGCGTTCAGCATCTGCTGTCCCGTGCAGTCATACTTCGCGAAGCACTGCATGGCCTGGAAGCCGAGGATGTACTCCACCGACTGCACCGTTTTGCTGCCCGGGACCTTTACCGTGGTGCTGAAGTCGATGCCGTCGAACGTAGAACTGTCGGCGAAGTAGGTCAGCGCCGGACGCACCAGGTGGGCGATGTGCTGGTCGAAGGCCATGGCCGCCAGGCGGTACTGCGATCCCTCCGTGCCAGCGGGAAGCTCGGTCGTCATGGGCACCTGGAGGTACGCGCCTTGGCGGAAGGCGATGAAGCTGGGCAGGACGTAGGGAACGAAGTGCGCCTGGGGGTCCAGTTCGCGCACCATGCGCGCGATGGTGTCCTGGTTCGCGAGGTAGAGGCTGCGCAGGGTGTCCGGCGTGACGAGCCGCACCGGCGCTGCCGGCGCGCTGACCAGCCGTTGCGAGACCAGCGGCGTGTCGGACGTGGTCAGGTCGAAGCCAACGGGTGACTGCGTCGTCGCCCCGGTGCCCGCCGATTTTTGCTTGCGGGCGCTGCGCTCCATGCCTTTGGGCGCCACCTGCGGCTCGTCGCCGGTCAGCCACAGCACCATCGGCTTGCTGCCCAGGTACACCTCGGCATCGAGCACCGCGGCTTGCTGCTGCTCCGGCGTGGTGGCCGCAACCAGCTTGTGCGCCACCTCCCGCGGCAGCAGGATGACTACGTTTTCCGCCGCTTCCGTGCTCACCCCCAGCACCTTCGTGCGCACGTGATGCGAGATCTCGAAGCCGTAGGTGCGGAACGGCTCGTCGCTCCCGAACGCGCCGACCGCCGCGCGCAGGATGGGCAGGATCACGTCGTTGAAGGTCTGCCGGACGCGGTGCGAACGGTCCACCAGTTCCGCGGAATACGAGGCGTAGTAATTGCCCGTCACCGCCAGCACCATCTTGTCGTCGAACCTCTCGAAGCGGATCCCGGATTGCGCCAGCGTCTTCTGCTGCGCTTCGTCGATGTCCAGCTTGCGGCTGAAATAGAAGGCGTACGGGTACTTTTGCAGGCGCACGCTGGTGGCGAGCTTCTGCAGCTGCGCCATGTACTTCGACTGGAGGACTTGCGGGCCCGGCTCGTTGATGTCCATGGGGGAGGTCACCTGGCCGGCTGCGATCGCCGCAAGCAGGACGACTGCCAGGCCGGCCATGGCACTACTTCTGCGCATACACCACCCCGGGTGTGCGATAGGGAGGGTCCTGGACCGCGCGTATGTACGCCACCAGCGCGCGGATCTCGGCGCTGGAAAGCGTGTATCCGTATGGCGGCATGCTGGGCGACTTGCTCAGCGCCGGGCCGCCGTGACCGATGATCGCCGTCAGGTCGGTGTCCGCGAGCTTGTTGAGCGTCTCGCCCTCGGTGAAGGCGTGCGGCTTGGGGTCGAGGTTGTCGAAATTCGACACCCGCTCGGGCGTGGACTCGGGATCGTGGCAGCGGGTGCAGTACTGCGTGCTGAGCTGCCGCCCCAGCGTCTGCTCGTAGCCCAGCGAAACTGCCGTTATGTTGACTGACACCGCTTTGCCGCTCTTGTCCGGTGTGCTGGCAGTCAATTGGTAGCGCCCGGAACTTCCCAGAGAGATCGCCGCAGTGAACTGCCCGCTGGCGTCGGTGAGTCCCGACGCTGGCTGAAAGCTCGCGCCCGACGGGCCGGCCAATGTGACCGCTGCACCCGCAACGGCGCTTCCCTGCGCGTCGTTCACTTGCACGACCACGGCCTGGTCGAGCGCCATGCCGCTGGCCGCGACCTGCTTGTCGCCGCTCGAGACCACGATGGCCGTGCCGAAGGCTTTCGCTTGCGGACCGGCGTTCTTTGCCGGCTGCTGCGAGCAGCCCGCCAGTCCGAGCGTGAGCATCATCAAGATGGCTGTCTGTCTCATTTCTTCGCCACCTGCTTTCCGCTGGATTTCAAGCTCATGAGGAAAGCGGTCAAGGCCCGGGCATCTCCGTCGCTAATGTGCTGGTTGGGCTCGATGGCGCCCGGACGCAGCGCCTGCGGGTTCTTCATCCAGGCAAAGATCCAGGGCGCGGTCAGCCGCGTCCCCACCTGCGTCAGCGCCGGACCGATGTAGCCCTTGTCTTTCTGGTAGTCGGCGATGTGGCACGACTGGCAGTTGTACTTCGAATAGAAAATCTGCCGCCCCTGCTCGACCTCGGCCGGCGTGAAGTTCATGGTTGCATCGCGGTCGATGGCCGGGCTCTGGTAGACGGTCATGATGAAGTCGGTCAGCGTGGCGATCTCCCCTTGCGTCAGGTTGAACTTCGGCATGCGCCGGATGAGGGCTGGCCGCAGCGTGTTCGGGTTCTTGAGGAAATCTTCGAGCCACTTGCGCTGCACCGAACTGCCTTCCCAGCTCAGGTCGGGCGCCATGTCCCCGCCGCGGCCATTGATGGCGTGGCAACTGAAGCAGCGCAGGTCTTCGATCAGCTTCGCCGCTTTCCCTGCCGGCTGGTAATTCGACTCATGCACGGAGGCGATGCGCAGCGACGGCGGCTGCGTCTGCGAGCGCTCGGTCTGCGCCAGCAGCGCGGTGGTCAGGGCATCCACCTGCTGCGCCGTAAGCGAGAATTGCGGCATCTTCAGCCCCGGCCCGAACGCCCGCGGGTTGCGCACCTTGGCCGTGATGTAGTCAGGCAGCGTGTGCGCCACGCCCTCCGCGAACGCCAGCTGCGAGAGCGATCGGCTGCCCACGCGCGTCAGGTCGGGCGCGAAGTTTTCCGCATTCTTGATGCCGTTGATCGCGTGGCACGCCGCGCATCCGTACTCGGTGACCAACTGCTTGCCGTGTTGGATCTGCTCCGGCGTCGCATCGCTCAGGTGGACGTTCGCCAGCAGGTCGCTATCCGTCTTGCTTTGCAGAAAGCCGGTGAGCAGCGCGACCTGCTTCTCGTCGAAGCGGTAGCGCGGCATTTTGGTGTCGGGATCGTAGTGATTCGGGTCCCGCAGCCATGCAGCGAGCCACTGCGGCCTCACCTTGTTTCCTACCTTTGTGAGCTCCGGCCCCACGTCTCCGCCGACCAGGTTCCCGGCCGCGTTTTGCATGGAGTGGCAACTGGCGCAGAACGACTCGCCATACAGGCTGGCCCCCGCTGTGCCGGCGTCCGTCGCGGCCGGCGGCGCAGCAGAAACTTGCGCCAGCGGCGTGCTCTGCGCCATCAGGAATGCCGAGACGTCGCGCGCGTCGTTGTCGCTGAACTGGAAGTTCGGCATCGTGGCCACTGCCGAGTACCCTTGCGGATTCTTGATCCAGGCGAAGATCCACTCCCGCGTGGACTTGTCCGCGATGTGTCTGAGATCGGGGGGGTCGTCGGTCGCGGTCAGCGCGGTGCCGTCACCGAGCTTGACGGAATGGCAGCGTACACATCCTTCGCGCGCCAGCAGGGTGCGGCCCTGGTTCAGCGTGGGCGTGCCCGCGAGCGCCTTCAGATGGCATTGCCCGCAGCCTGACTCCTGATACTTCGCCAGCAGGATCGGCTGCTCCCACGCCAGCGTGCTGTGGTGCGCTTCCTCGACCGTGGTCGCGGCGCCCTGCCCGCGGTGGCAAGTGACGCACCCGAACTGCGTCAGCGTATGGGGGATCGGCGGATGCGGCCGGAACGGCTGCGTGGCGACGTCCTTCAGGCTGGCTTCTTTGAGTCCGCTATGACAGGTGGTGCAGCGGTCCACCACGCCCATCTCGGGGATCCAGGTCTGGTGCAGGCCGCGCTCGAAGTGGCGCTCCAGCGTGACTGCGTCCGAGCGGTGCCGGATGGTGTCCAGGTACTGCTTCTGGTAGTGGCGCCACTCGCTGAAATAATCCTTCGCCGGAGCGATGGCCAGCGAAACCAGCAGGATGAATGCCATGCTGCCGAAGGCGCGCATGCTGTCGCCGAACAGCGCGCGCCAGACCGACTTGATTCTGTCTCCCAGTGCCACCTATTGCCTCCAGGGCCAGACCCACGACCACCCGGGCCCGCGGAAGAACGTGCCCACCGCGGTGAGCACGGCCGCCTCCGCCAGGAACCAGGTCATGATCCAGAACGAGAGCGGCTTGGCCGGGATGCGCCGCTTCGTCTCCGGGTGCGCCGCAGAGTAAGCCGCCCACAGCATCAAGGCGGCGATCACCACCGTCGGCGCCAGCGCCACCCACACCTCGAAGACGGCGAGGAATACGACCAATACCGCCACCACCGCACCGAAGATCCGCAGCCGCCGCTTCCGGTCGCGCAGCCACAGCCCTTCGGCCTGGATGTTGATGTTGAAGTACGGAACGACGATGAGCGCCATCACCACCATTCCCGGGATGAGCACGCCCGCGAAGACCGGCGGGAAGTAGTGCAGCAGCTCCTGCAACCCCAGGAAGTACCACGGCGCCTTGGCCGGATTGGGGGTGTGCATCGGGTCCGCCAGGCCCTCCAGCGGCGCGTTGAACAGCAGCGAGATCCACACCAGCGCGATGGCCACGCTCATCACGGCCACCGCCGCACGGAAGAAGACTTCGGGATAGGTCATCACCAGGTCTTCGTCGCGGGTTTTCACCGCGGGTGACGTCCGCCGCGTAACGAACGCCACCCGCACGGGCGCCTGCCGCGCGTTGGAATTGGCTTCCGCGATGAAATCTTTTCCGTCGCTCATCGCTTCTCTTCTCCCTCGGTCGTGGGAACGCCCGTGTACAGGCCGCCGTCCTTGCGGATCCGCCAGAAGTGGACCGCGATGAAGAAGATCGCGACCAACGGCAGGATCATGCAGTGCAGCACGTAGAAGCGCAGCAGCGCGTTGGCGTTCACCTGGTTGCCGCCCAGCATCAGGAAGCGGATCTTGCCGCCCAGCACCGGCACCGCCGAGGCGATGTTGCTGCCCACCGTGATCGCCCAGAACGCCAGCTGGTCCCAGGGCAGCAGGTAGCCGGTGTAGCTAAGGAACAGCGTCAGCAGCAGCAGCACCACGCCGATCACCCAGTTGAACTCGCGCGGAGGCTTGTACGCCCCCCGGTAGAACACCTTGAACATGTGCGCGAACACCAGAAACACCATGGCGTGCGCCGACCAGCGGTGCAGGTTGCGCAGGAACACCCCCGACGACACCACGAACTCCAGGTCCTTCATGTCCGCGTACGCCTGCGGCACCGACGGGTGGTAGTACAGCATGAGGAGGATGCCGGTGATGACTAGGATGCCGAAGGTGGCGAAGCTCAGCGCCCCCAGGTACCAGGTCACGCTGAAGTCCAGGACGCGCTGCCGCGCTTTCACCGAGAACAGGTGCAGGAAAACGTTCTGCTGCACGAAGCGCGCGCGCTTCAGGTTGCTGAAGCCGGTGCCGCTGCGGAACACCGACTTCCACACCCGGCTCTCGGCCACTTGCCGGACGTAGGTTTCGGGGAAGATCCGCATACTAGACCCTCACCATCTGGCGCGAGGCGATCTGCGTGGAGCGGTCCACCATCAGCTCGCCGTCTTCACTGAGCCACATGCGCAGCCAGGGCAGCGGCTTGGGCGCCGGGCCCTCGATCTTGGTGCCGTCCTTGTGGAACTTGCTGCCGTGGCAGGGGCAGGCGATGATGCCCAGCTCCGGCTTGTACGCCGTCAGGCAGCCCAGGTGCGTGCAGGTCGCACTCAGCGCGTAGAAACCCTCCGCCGCGTGCACCACGAAGATGCCGGTCTGCGGATCGAGCGTCACGGAGTCCAGCGGATACTGGTCCGGCTTGCCCGCATTCACGGTCGGCGACGGCTCGTACAGTACGTTGGGCGACAGGTACTGGTAGGCGAAGACGGTCGTGCCCAGCCCGGCCACCGCCACCGATCCCAGCCCCAACTTCACCAGGAAGTTGCGCCGGGTCGCGTCATCGAGTTCCTGCCGGTGTTTGTTCTCTTCGTCAGACATACGGCCTCATTTCGCCGGGGCGATCTGCACCAGGTCCATCGACTGCAAGGGGATGAGCCCGGTGGGTTCGGCGGAGATCAGGTGGAATGCTTCCATGGTGATGGTGTTCACCGGGCAGCGCATGGCGCAAAGTCCGCAGCGGATGCAGCGGGTCTCGTCCTTGATCATGGCGGAGCCGCTGACGGCGCCCAGTTCGCCGGGCGCGACGTCGGTCAACTCGACACCGAACTGGTCCGGGTTGGCGCGCGCGGCCTCCGCCATCGCGGACAGGTCCATGCGGTCCAGCGACACCAGCGTCAGACACTGCTCGGGGCAGACGTCCACACAGCCTCCGCACAGCACGCATTCGCTGCCATCGGCCTCGTTGCCTTCGAATACGGTGTTGATATAACAGCGCAGGCAGCGGCGCGCTTCCGCCATCGCCTCGTTTTCGCTATATCCGATCTCCACCTCGGTCATGCCGGTGCGCCGTTCCAGCGGTAGCATGGGGATCGGCGGCCGTTCGAAATCCATGTAGTTCAGGAACATGCCATGGCGCGGGAGCACTTCGACCTCGATGCTCGGATCGGCGTGCTTGCGGCCGCGCAGGTATTCGTCGATGCCCACCGCGGCGCGCTTGCCGTCGCCCACGCTGTCGATGATCAGCCGTGGCCCGAACACGCAGTCGCCGCCGGCGAAGATACCCGGCGCCGTGGTCATCAGGTTCTCGCGGTTCACCGTGATCAGGCCACGCGGAGAGATCTGCACGCCGTCGTCAGGACGGATGAAATCGAGCTTCGGCGCCTGCCCGATGGCCATGATGACGGTGTCGCACTCGATCAGCTTCTCGCTGCCCTCGTAAAAAGCGGGGTTGAAGCGCTTGTTCTCGTCAAAGACCCACTTGGTGTCGAGCGTCTCCAGCGCGGTGACTCTGCCGTTTTCTCCGACAATGCGCTTGGGCCCGAAGCCGGGATGCATGATGATGCCTTCGGTCTCGGCCTCCTCGATCTCCTCCAGCGCGGCGGGCATCTCGAAGCGCCGCTCCAGGCAGACGATGTTCACCTCGCGCGCGCCCATGCGCAGCGCCGAGAGCGAGACGTCCACCATCTCTTTCATTGCCACCGCGGCGACATTCTCCGCATCCGGCTCGATCTCCGGCTCGTGCTGCTTGAGCACCTCGCGCGCCGCCGACCGGGCCACGTCCATGGCGACGTTGCCGCCGCCGATCACCACTACCTTCTTGCCGATGGTGAACTTGTAGCCGAGGTTCACGTTGAGCAGGAAATCGATTCCTTTGTGTACGCCGTCGAGGTCCACACCGGGAATGGAGAGGTCGCGGCTCTTGTGCGCGCCCACTGCGATGAGCACCGCGTTGAAGTCGCGCCGCAGCTCGGCGACGGTGAAGTCGCGGCCGGCGGAGTGGTTCAGCTTAAGGGTGATGTCGCCGGTTTCCAGGATCTCGCGCACTTGCGCCTCCACCACGTCGCGCGGCAGCCGGTACTCGGGGATGCCGAGGTAGAGCATGCCGCCCGCCACCGGCGCGGCCTCGAACAGCGTGACCGAGTAACCCATCAGCGCCAGGTCGTGCGCGGCCGAGAGTCCAACTGGCCCTGCGCCGACGATCGCGACCTTGTAAGGAAGCTTCTCCGACGGTTGCGGACGGGGCAGGCCGCCGCCCTTCGCCTCCGGTCCGTACCGCTCGGTGAGAAACCTCTTGAGTGCGCGGATGGCGATCGGCTTGTCGATCTCGCCCCGGCGGCACGCCGTCTCGCAGGGATGCGCACACACTCGCCCGCAGATGCTGGCCAGGGGATTGGGAGCGCGCGCAATGCGGTAGGCCTCCTCGAATCGGCCTTCGGCGATGAGCGCCACGTAGCGCCCCGCGTTGGTGTGCGCCGGGCACGCCATCATGCAGGGGAAATTTGTGTTCAGCCAATCGGGATCGACCCGCTTGTTGACGAATCTCTTCAGCATCTGGTCCCCACCGGTCCAAATGATCGGGAGCGGCCTCAGGAGGAAAGGCCGCTCCCTACGTGGTTACTTCGACAGAGTGAAGTCGGCCTTGGTGTCGCCCTTCACCGTGACTGGTTTGGTTTGCTGTTTTGCCCCTTCATGCCAGGCCACGACGTTGTACTGGCCATCGGGAACGTTCTCGATCTTGTAGTTGCCGGACTTGTCGGTCTCCGCGTAGTACGGCGTGGGGGATACCACGACCGCACCCGACATCTCGGGGTGAACGTTGCAGAATAGCGACGCGGCCCCCGGATGGTCGAACTTCCACGACTTTTTCTCGCCCTTTGGCCAGGTGCCCAGGTTGTGGCCCGCCTTCTTGTCCCCGCCCACCGACGGCCAGAAGACGTTGTGCGCCACGTTGTCGCTGTTCAGGAAATCCACGGTCGCGCCCAGCGGTACGACCAGAATGTGCGGCTGGAAGAGCAGTCCCTTCTGGTCCATCAGGAAATGCTTCTCCGGCGCTGGGAACGTCTTGCCGGCGATGGTATCCACGTACACGACCGAGGGGCCGGTGACCCCGCTGACCTTGCCGTTGATCGAGCCCGCCGAAACCAGCGTGCTGGCCGCTAATACTGCTATCACTACCAATGTCCAAGTGCGATTCATCATTAAGCCTCCAGAGATAGGGTGAGTCGAAGCTCCCCACATTGTCAGTACACCCACTCGAGGGCGACGGTTGCGGCATTCGTCCGGAATGGATTCGTCGGCAACTGCGTGACCGGATCGTAGGTCACCGTCTGCTGCGGACGGATCTGGTATTCGAACGAAGCCTTGATGTTGGAATGGATCAGGAACTGCACACCCGGGGTAACACGGTTCCGGGTGGCGGCAAATGGGTTGGGGAACGCGGCCGGTGACAGTGACTCTCCATTCAAGCGGTCCGCGTTCGAATTCACGCCGTCGTACCGCATGATCAGCATCATCCAGGGATAGACCAGATAATCTGCCTGGATGAACCCACCGCTGAAAGTCGCCGGAAGCCCGCGCGCGAACTGCACCGCAGTGCCGTTCGGTGGAGGCACCAAGACCATCGGCGGTAGCACCGGATTGCCAAGCGCATCCACCGGGAACAGGTTCATGTCGTGCCCGAACATGTAGAGCCCGTAGATGTTGAAGTTGCGGTAGTTGAAATTGAAGTCGCCGCCCACGCGATAGAACGGCTCGCGCGCCGTCAGCACAACGGGGTTGATCCCCCCGGCGTCGACACCCGAGATCCTTTGCACCGAGCGGCCGTAGAAGTAGTAAGTGCCCAGGGTGAGATAGGTGTGGTCGCGCGGACCGGTTGCGCCCGCCGCCTGCACCGCTTTGCGGCTCTCGCTGTCGCGCTCCAGATTGAAGCGGTAGGAGAGGCGCGCGTATATGTCCTTGAAATTGGAGTCGGACATGAAGCCCACGCCGGTGGCGGAAGGAACGAAGGTGCCCGCATCGGGGGTCCCGCCCGTGTTCTGGTTGATGATCGCGAGCGAGTAGTGGTAGCCCCCGTACTGGTGGCCGCCGCTGATCTCGATGCCCTGTCCTGCGCCAGCGAAGGCGAACGAGTTGTTCACGAACTGCTGCGGAAACAGCGCGTGCACCGAGCCGAAGTTGGCCTGGTCGTAGATGTCCCAGCCGCTGACGTTGTAGCTGCGCGCCGGCGAGAACGGCAGATCGAGCTCGAACTGGCCCACCCGCAGGCTGAGCGCGTCCTTGGGCAGGTGCAGGAAGCGCCCGATGTTGACGAACTTCAGATAGCCGTCGCCCAGGCCACCGGCTGTGTTGTCGCCCAGCACGCTGAAATCTTCATCCACCCAGAATGCGATATCGCTGCCGAAATTCCCACCAGTGAAGATGCTGAATAGCCCGGTCTGGAAATCGGTGCGTGGCACGTAGGATCCTGGTACCGCACCCGGAGGGGTCGTCAATACATCGAAGGCCCCGCGTCTCTTGCCCAATACTTGGAAAAAAGTGTTCATACGCAACCCGATGGGCGGCAGCCCGGGGATGCTCCCCGGCCAAACCACCTTGGGCCACAATTGTTTCTGCGATTCGGCGCCCAGCATGGTCTGCGGGACCTTGATGAAAGTCTCATCGTCGCTGGGGAATTTGAATCCTGCATCCTTGAACGCCTTGCCGAAGTCGTTCAGCTTCGGGAAGTCGGTGTGGCAGGTGGTGCAGGAGGTCTGGTACTGGCGGGCGAAGGCGGGGATCGCCTGCCCTTTCTCCGGCAACAAGAATGCTGCGGAGATGATGAGAACGAAGATTCCCAGGGTCATCAGTGACTGCTTCCTAACTGTCACGCGCATGCGCGCCTCCTCGAATCTCTCAAGCTATTAGCCCGCTGTTGGCCGACCGCTGCGGGAATGAGGCGACCAACCTTCCCCCGAAGCTCTTCGGGATTCTACTCCCGGTATGCACACGGCGTAGTGATGCCACGCACGTTATTCTGTGATGCGCGTCACACTTCCCGCGATGGGAAGACGTCCCGCGCGGGCGGGCTGAGACCCGCTGCTGGCGCTGCTTTTGCCTCGTTCTGCCGGGGCCATGTCCGCCGGCCCGGCCCACCCTGTCGTTCCACGATGCTCCAGCGATTGCGCGGGCTCGGCCCCGGGCGGGCGCCAGGCAACGGGGCGCCTGGAATTCCTGGGCGAAGTCTCCGACTTCAAGACCCCTGGCCTTGGGCAAGCCGACACCACGTTCGATTTCGGTGGCTGCATGAAGCGGCAGGGAGAGTTCACTTGGTCCACGGGGGTCTCCTACTACCATCTGCCGCGTGGAGCGAGGCAAGCGGGCCGGCCAACCTGGACGCACCTGCAGACGAGAACGCCTGGGGGGAAGATCCCGATCCTCCCCCTGGACCAGAGCCGTTTAGGTGGTTGGAACGGTTTGCCCAACGTACTCGTTGGACTTGCTGTAGTGGCAAGAACGGCAGAACTGCGCCGCCGAGTTGCCCGCCGGCTTGGCCGAATCGTACCAGCTGCGGACGAAGAAGCGAGACGGCGCCGTGTGCACACCGTCCACCGACTCCACGCCGGCGCCGGTCATGCCCACGACCTGCGTCTGGTTGCCGTCATGGCAGGAGAGGCAGGCCGCCGTGTGGAACCCCGGGTTCGACGGGCTGATGACCGCCGTCACCGTATGGTCTTAAGACCTCCTGATTTATGAACTGCAGGGTTCCCTTACTTGTTTGCTTCTTTAATTCCCTGCTGCCTTCGCATCGCTGGGTACCCTCGCGATGCGGCATCAGTCGCCCACCTCTTGCGCGACCACGACCTCGCCCGGCAGGTACGACTGGATCCGCTCGGCGGTCTCCGACAGTGCGCACTCACGCCCCTCCTGTACCTCCCAGATGGAGACAATGGGAAAGAACTTGGTGAACACCATGTAGAGGAATATGAAAGTCGCGCCGAAACCCAGCGTGATCGCGACCTCCACCCAGGTGGGTGAGTAGCTGCTTTTCCCCCATGGCAGGCGCGGTTGCGACAAAGTCGGCACCACGATCGTGAACCGTTCCAGCCACATGCCGATGTTCACGGAAACGGACGCGATCACTGTGCCGGTGACCGTCCTGGTCTGCCGTCGTGCCAAGATGCCGACCGGTATGACAAAGCAGGTCACGAACATCACCCAGAACGGCAGCGCGTAGCGGCCGGTCAGTTTGGAATAGAAGACGACCAGATGGACGGGGTCATTTCCGTAGAAGGTCGTTATGTACTCGGCAAAGGTGAAGTAGAACCAAAGCAGTGCCATCACCAGCAGCAGCAGGCCGAGATTGTTGAAATGCACCGGCTTGAGATAGTCCTGGAGGAAGTAGATCCGGCGGATCAACGCCATGGCGATCATCAGCGAGGCGATGCCGGAAAAGATCGCGCCCACGACGAAATACGGTCCGAAAATGGCCGAGTGCCACATGGGCTGCACGGTCATCGCGAACACCCAGGACACGACCGTGTGCACCGATACGGCGATGGGTATGACGAGAACGGCCATCACCGCGATGGCACGATTCAGGATGCGCTTCTGGCGCTCGGTGCCCCGCCAGCCCAGCGCCAGCAGGCGGTAGAACCCGATGTACTTGCCGCCATGGTCGCGCAGGATGGCGAGGTCGGGGATGAGCGGCAAGAAGAGGTAGATCGAGCTGGCGGTCAGGTACACGCTGATGCTGCATACGTCCCATAACAGCGGAGAGCGGAAGTTGGGATGGCGCAAGACGTTCAGCATCCGGTCGGGCCGCCCCAGATCCATGATCACGCTGCCGACCCCAAAAAACAGGACCAGGACCGTGATCACCTCGGCAGCGCGGGTGATGGAGCGCCGCCACTCCGCGTGGCAGAGCCGCAGGATCGCCGAGATCAGCGTCCCCGCATGGCTGATGCCGATGAAGAAGACAAAATTGGTGATGTAGAAGCCCCAGTACACGGGCACGTTCAGGCCGGTGACTCCCAGTCCCCGGCTTAACTGCCGCAGCCAGGCGAAGAACGCCACCGTCGTGAAGCCGAGCAGCACCACTGCCAGGCGGTAAAACGAACTGCGCGTCGCGACAATGGGCTGCAACAGGACGCGATCGAGCAACTCATGTTTTGCTTGCATTGCCGTTTCCGCCACTCCACTCCCCTTCCGCGAGATAGATGACCTTGGGTTTGGTCCCCAACTCTTCGAGCAGACGAAATGCGCGCGGGCTGTGGGCCAACTGGGCGACGCTGCTGTTGCCATCCTCTAAGTCGCCGAAATACATCGCGCCGGAGGGACAGACCTCCACGCAGGCGGGCACGTAGTCGCCTTCGGCCAACGGCCGGTGAGCGGCCTTGGCTTCCTCGCGCGCTTTTTGAAGGCGGTGGTGGCACAGCGTGCACTTCTCCACCACTCCTTTGGGCCGCACGGACACATCGGGATTCAGCGCTTCGCCCAGTTCGCCCGGGAACTCGGGCTTGTACCAATTGAACATGCGCCGCGTATACGGGCAGGCATTGGTGCAGTACCGGCAGCCGATGCAGCGGGCGAAGATCTGTCGCACGGTGCCTTCCGGGTTGATGTTCGTGGCGCCGACTGGGCAGACGCGGATACACGGCGGACTGTCGCAGTGGACACACGGAACCGGCATCAGGCGCATGCCGATGCGTGGGTACTCGCCTTCGACCTCGGGCAGCACACTGATCCAGGAAAGGATCCGTCCGCGTGCCGCCTCGGCAGGCGGCACACAGGTAACGTTGTTCTCGCTCTGACAGGCGACGGTACAGGCCTGGCATGCGGTGCACTTGGCCAGATCGATGACCATTCCCCAACGCGGCATACGCAATCAGCTCCGGTACAGCTTGACCTGTGTTCTGTCGGTCTGCGGCAGACCGGCGACGGGCTCGTACTCTGTCTCTACGATGGAAAACGGATTGGCGCCGCGGCACGCCCAATCGCCGCCCTCCCGTCTGCCATAGCCCAGAGGCATATGGATGACGTTGGGGCGGACACCGGCATACAGCCTCGCGCGCGCCTGTACCCGGCCCCGCTTGGACTCGACCCACACCATGTCCCCGTCCGCGATTCCGTGCTGGCGAGCGGTTTCCGGATGGATCTCGACCCAACTCTCCCAGTGCTCGAAGAGATGCAGCCCAGCGATCTGTTGCAGGTACGGCAAGTGAGCGCCGCTGCCACCGGCTAGCGGCAAGACCTCATGCGGGACGAGCTGCAGCGGAAACTCGTGCGCAAGTTCGGCGAGGCGCGGCTGGTGGGGCAGGCACAGCCGATCGTCCCCCGCTTCGAGCCCGTTCGCGCGGACGAATCCGGGGTCCTCGTCCGCCCGTCGCTTCAGAAGCTGCGAATAGAACTCAAACCGTCCCGATGGCGTCTGCAACACCCGGTCCCACTCGCCGAAGTAGTAGGCTGGCTCCCACCAACCGCCCCGTTCCTGGATTTGCGACCACAGTTCATCGGCCGTGGCGTAGTTCGGCGCCCACCAGCCAGAGCGTTCCAACAGACGGTCCCATCTCTCTTCCAGGCTGGAAGCGAACACTGCGCCGGTTTGCCGGGCAAACAGGCGATCGGAGTGGGCGCGAAGATATTGCTCGAAACTGTCGAGAGGGAGCTTGGCTGCAACCGGCCCACCGAGTTTGCGCGCCACCGCCAGCATAATGTCGCCGCAGTCGCGCGCATCGAAGCGCGACTTCACGACCGGCGCCGAGATCGAGTGCATGGCATAGGGGACGGTCGGGGGAGTCCCGCTCTCCTGCCATCGCTCCAACCCGACCGGCACCGGAAGCACCATGTCCGCGAGCGCGGAGCTTTCATTCACGAATGCGGTTAAGCTGACGATGAATGGCACTGCCTCAAACGCCCGGCGGAAGGAGTCGCCGTCGGGTTGTTCGAACACGGGATCGACCTGGTTCAGGATGAGCAACTCCACCGGCTGCGGCTTGCGCGAGAGGATCGCGTCCGGCAGCCGGTAGAGGGTGTTATCCGAGAGAGCGCGCGTTGCTGAAGCGCTCGCCGGCGTGACCGGCTCCGACGCCGCTTGCTCGCCCTCTGCCGCCGGCGTCGGTTGCTGGGCAAGGACGCCGCCGGGCACCTCCAGGCTGCCCAGCAGCGCGTTCAGGCTGTGTGCGGCCATGGCGGCATACGGATTGCCGGGTAGGGTGCTGGTCTGGTGGTCGCCGAGCACGATGGCCGGACGATTGTGTCCTAATTCGCGGGCGATACGCAGGATGGTCTCGGGCGGAACCGCGGTGAAAGCCGCAGCGTCGTTCAACCGGTAATCCCGCAGCACCAGGGAGCGGAAGCCCATATGCTGCCGGCCATCGGCGTCCCGCCAATCGTCAAACCCGAAGCAACGGTCGCGCACGAAGGTAGCGTCGTACAGGCCCTCGGTGATGAGGACGTAAGCGATGCCGAGAGCCAACGTCGCTTCGGTCCCCGGCCGCAGCGGGACCCATTCATCAGCACGCGCGGCGGTCACCGAAAGCCGGGATTCGACCTGCACGAACTTCGTCCGCCGGCCGGAGGCGGAGTCGCGCCACATCCCGAACGCCCGCATCATCGTAGCGGGCGACCCCCATCCTTCGAGGAGGTTGACTCCAAAGCTCAGCAGGTACCGCGTGTTCTCGAAGTCGTAGGCGACAGGATCGGTGATTCCCTGCTGCAGGTAGACCGCCGCCTGCAGCGCATCCAGGCCGGACGGTTGCGGCACGTAATGCGGCGAACCATAGGCCCGGAGAAACGTGCGGATCAATTGGGCCGAGAGGTTCCTTTGCCCCCGGTCAACGAAGACGACCGATGGCGCATGTCCGGCATCCCGCAGCGTTCTCAAGCGGGCAGCGAGCTCCTCGATCGCGCTCTCCCAGGAAATCTCATTCCACTGCGGCCTCTGCCGGGTTCCGGTGTTGCGCAGCGGCTTGCGCAAACGGTCCGGGTGATACAGCTCCTGCAGAGCAGCAGCCCCTTTCGGGCAGATACCTCCGTGGTTGACCGGATGGAGAGGATTGCCTTGCACGTGTACGGCGCGTTCACCCACCTTGCGCACCCGCAGCCCGCAGCCCGCCGGGCACAGGGAGCAGATGCTCGGAACAAGGCTTTCTGGCCCGGACGGCACCGGGACCTCTTCACTGGCGAGCACGGAATTGACCTGGCTGAGCGCGCGCAGCGTCAGCCCGGATGTGGCGACGCCCACGGCGCCGGCCGTGGCCACCTTGAGGAAGTTGCGGCGGTCGAAGTCCTGGGTCACCGTCTCACTCCTGCCTGCAATGGCGCGCTGCGTGCGCGGTTCAGAAATTCAAGAAGATCGACGATTTCGCCCGGTTGAAAGCGCGGCCAGGCCACTTGCTCCTGGTGCATGGTCTCCAGCATCATGGGGCCGTGGTTCCACAGAGCTGTGGCGATGGAGATGGGCGCAGCGCCGGTTCCGCTGCGCGTCAAGTCGGGCCCCTTGCCGGTTCCCGACCCCAGCGTGTGGCACGCACCGCAGCCCTTTTCCAAGTACACGCGGCGTCCCCGCGCCGCATTCCCTGACACTTCGAAATAACGCTGTACGAACAGGTAGGAGATCAGGTCCGCCATTTCCTTGTTCGAAAACTCGGGACGGGAGACTTGCTGCGCCTGCATGCTGGCGCGCATCCGCGGCGCATGGTTCCACATCAACCCGGCAAACTGGCCCAACGTGCGAGGGAACGTGCGGGTGCCCAGGTCGGGGGCGCGGCCGCCGCCTTTGCCGCCCACAGCGTGGCAATTCAGGCATCCCTTCTGTTGGAAGATCCTCGCCCCGGCCTCGGCGTCCGCTGCACGGACATAGATCTTCTTCCTGGAGTTCGGTGCCAGGGTGCGGATGTACGCGATCAGGTCGGCGACATCGTTGCCTTCGAACCGCGGCCAGGCGTAGCCCCGGGCCGCCAGCGCCCCCTGCATGGCGGGTGCGTGGTTCCACATCGCCTGGATCCAACTCACGGGATTGCGATAGCTCGCCCAATTTCTTAGGTCCGGACCAACATGCCCGCCGCGGCCCGCGACCGAATGACACTCCAGGCATTTCTTCTCCGACAGTAATTGTTTCCCTCGTTGCGGGTCCCCCGGCTCGTCCAGAGAGCGGACGGAGGAGAGAAAGGCGAACAGGTTCGCCATCTCCGCTTCGCTGAAGTGCGGAGGGGGAACGTGTTCCACGCGCATCTTTTCCCACATGGCGGGGGCGTGATTCCACATCGCCGCCAGCATTTCCGCCGAACTCAGGTATCCGGCCGGAGCCCGTGCCAAGTCCGGCGCGGTGCGTCCGCCCTCACCCAGGACTGAGTGGCAGCGCCCGCAGCCCTTCTCGAAGAAGCTCTTCATGCCGGCTTTGGGATCGCCCGGAATGAAGTAGCCGCCGGCGCTCGTTTGCGCGCGCACGCCGGGAGCGATCGAGATCACCACCGCCGCACACAGCAGCAGGATGGCGCGGCACTGCCGCAATGGCGGTCGCAGGCGGTTATCGGTGGCAGTCATTGCAGTCGGTCTGCACACCGCGCTTGGCGTGGCAAGCGAGGCAGTTGTCCATCGTGGCAGGGCGGAATTCGGCAGTCGGCGGCGTGGTCGATTTGGCGACCGGCCCGTGACACTCGGTACAATCTAGTTGCGCGATTTGCACGTGGCGCCGATGCGAGAAGTACACGTGTGCGGGTACCCGCGTCAGTTGAGTCCAGGCCACTTTCTGGCCCGCTGCCGCGATGGTCCGGATCTTTGCTTCTTCCGGGCTCTGCGACAGCGGCGTCTCATGACAACCCATGCAGACGGCTAGATCGGGCAACGTGGCATGTGCCTTCGTCTGCACCCCAGTATGACAGTCGGGGCAGGCAGCGCCGCTTTCAACGTGCTTCGAGTGGTTGAAAGCGATCGGCTGCCGCACTGTCCTGCCCGCCCCGACTACGATGGCCAGCAGGTCCGTCAGGAGGAAGCAGACCACGAAGGCCAGAAGCACTCTGGAACGTGTGCTGTTGGCAATGCGCGAGAGGAACCCACCGAAGGGCCGCATCATCGTTTTCCCTCGGCCGGAGAGTTGAGGAATGCGATCAGGTCTCCCAGGTCATCCTCGCCGAGCTTGGGCCACGGCAGTCCGACGGCTTTCGTGCGTTGGTACATCTCGGGACCATGGCTCCAGAGCGCGGTCGCCAGAGAGATGGTCCCAAAGCCGCGGCCCTTGCCGCGAAGCCTGGGGCCTTTGCTCGTGCCTTCGCCGTTCGGTCCATGGCAATTGGCGCAACCGCGCTGGACAAACAAGCTGGCGCCTCCTTTTGCCGCGCCACTCGGCTCGAAGTACCTGAGACCCGCAAGGAAGGCCATCAGGTCCGCCATTTCCTGGCCCTCGAACTTCGGCCTTTCGAGGTTGCGCTCCTTCATGGTCCGAAACATTCCGGGAGAGTGGTTCCACATCACGCCCGCAAACTCGACCATGCTGGACGGCAGATACTGGCGTGTCCCCAGCTCCGGTCCGATGGTGCCGCCCTCGCCCTTGACCGAATGGCAGACGATGCAGCCCTTCTGTTGGAACACTTTCCAGCCTTCATTCGGACTGGCCGGCAACAACTTGTGCTCCGTGCGTTGTGCTCCGGATTTCCCGCGGATGTATGCCAGCAGGTCGTTCATTTCTTTGCCGGAAAAGTTTGGCCACGAAAGCCCTGCCGCCTGCATCCCTTCTTCCATCACCGGGGCGTGGTTCCACATGGTTTGCGTCCACTCGATGGGCGTATCTACGCCGGAGATCTTCGCCAGGTTGGGCCCGGCGGTGCCACCCGCGCCGTCCACCGAGTGACAGCGGATACATCCTTTCGTGCGGAACATCCGTTCGCCCCGTCCCAGATCGCCGGGTTCATCGAGGTATCGGGCGACGTACAGGTAGGCGAATAGGTCCGCCATGTCGCTTTCGCTGATCGGCGCAGGCGCAACTTTCTCCATTTCCATGCGCTTCCACATTTCGGGCGCGTGGTTCCACATGGCAGGAACGAGTTGGTTCAGGTCGGCGCTGCCGGTAGGCGTCGCGCCAAGATCGGGGGCGATGTGGCCACCCCAGCCGTTCACCGCGTGACATCGGCCGCAGCCTTTGCGCTCGAACAGTGTCGCGCCTAGCTTGGGGTCGCCCATCAGGAAAGTGGTGGCCACCCGCCGCGGGGCATGTGCCTGGAGCCAGACCACCATCGCGATCAGCAGTGTCAATGCGCTCACCGCCGCTACGATCCAGAACGCGAGTTGTCGTCGAGAGGCCATGGCGGCTCCCTCACTCAATGCTGGTATTTCAGTGGGAAACGCTGATGGACGCCTTTTGCCTGCCGCGACTCGAAATCGAACGGCTTATAGAACTCACTCTTCGAGTTGTGACAGCCCTGGCATGCTTTCGCGTCCGGGAGGACAAGCCCTGCGGCAACCACTTCCGCGCGCTTGAACTCCTTGTTCTGGAAGCTCATGACGTTGGGCTTCGCATAATTGCCGCCGGCCCCGTGACACGCTTCACATTGCACGCCGGCGAGCGCAGGGGTCTTCTCGATGCTCTCGAACCCACCCGGCTTGCCGTAGCCGGTCGTGTGACATACGAGACACTCGGCATCGTGGGTGTAGTCCTTGTTCGGATCCAGCTTCTTCGATTTCTTCACTTCGGCTGCAACCCCGGCTTTCAGCAGGTCGAAGCCGGATGCCATCTTGGTTTGCTGCCAGCTTTTTGCCTCCTGCAGGTGACACGGCCGGCAGCGGCCGCTGCCGATGTACTGTGCCTGCGCGAACAAGGGCAAGCTGCCCACCATCGCAAGCCCCAGCAGGATCTGCTTCAGTTTCATCGTCACCTCGCGGAAGAATGCCTTTGTAGACCTACCAGCGCACGTCACTCGCCAAACCCGGTGCGGACCGGTCTCCGTAGCCGCAACTTGCTTCCACTCAGTGGATTGCAACGCGAAATCTACGGACACGCCTCTCCCGGCGGAGCGGCGGTTCGCCGCCAGCCGTCAGAAAAAGTCAAAATGTGTACGAGAATCGGACAGACAGTCAGGACATCAGCCCAGTGGGACCGGCGTACGCACCGTGGGACACGTCGGATGGAACAACTGGAGCAGCTGCGGGCTGGCTGCGGACGGCCTCAGCCCCGCACGGGGACAGCTTCATTTGTCCCGCATGGCTTCTGCTTTCGCCTCGCGCAGCTTGCGGTAGAGGGTGTCGCGGGAAATGCCCAGGAGCGCCGCGGCCCGGGTGCGATTTCCATCGGCCCGCCGCAACGCCCGCTCGATCGCTATTCTCTCCAAGTCATCCATCGCCAGCGGCTCTTGGGACGGGGTAGCGACCGGCGCACTCCGGCTGAGCAGCGGCTGGATCTCTTTTTCGGCGATGACCTGCGGATCCGCCCGCGACAACGCCGCGGCACTCTCGATGATGTTCTCCAGTTCGCGCACGTTTCCGGGAAAGCTATAGCGGAGCAGCAGTTCGATGGCCGACCGGCTGAGCCCCACTTGACGGTCGTAGCGCTCCGATACACGTTCCGAGAAGTGCTGAGCCAGTACCAGAACGTCTTCGGGGCGGGCTCGCAGCGGCGGGATCTCCAGTACGACGGTAGCGAGCCTGAAATACAGGTCGTCGCGCAGGAACTCGGTGCGGACTGCCGCGAGTGGCCGATTGGTCGCCGCGATGATGCGCACATCCAATCCGATCGCCTTCGCGCTTCCGACCGGGCGCACCTCCTTGTCCTGCAGTACGCGCAACAGCTTCACTTGGACGTCTTTCGGCATCTCCGTAATCTCGTCCAGAAAAACGGTCCCGCCGTTCGCGCTGGGGAACACCCCCGGCATGTCGGCGACCGCGCCGGTGAACGATCCCTTGCGGTGGCCGAACAGTTCGCTTTCCACCAGTTCCCGCGGCAGGGCTCCGCAGTTCACCGGCAGGAACGGCGACAGGGCGCGTCGCCCGGCGCCGTGGATGGCTCTCGCCAGCATCTCTTTGCCGGTCCCGGTTTCGCCGACCAGCAGTACGGACGCGTCGGTCGCCCCGGCAGCCCGTGCGTGCTCGATCACTCGATGCATCTGGGGTGAGACGTACACCAGCGATTCGAATGCCGCACCGCTGTTCTGCAGGTTCGCCTCAAGTCGCGCCACCCGTGCGCGGAGCTCGAACACTTCCATGAGTCTCCCGATCTTCTTGCGCACCGCTTCGCGATCGAATGGCTTTGTGATGTAGTCCTCGGCGCCGCGCCTCATCGATTCCACCGCGTTCTCGATCGTTCCGAAGCCGGTCATGATCACGACGGCAAGTTCCGGGTTGTGCTCGCGGAGCTGCGCCATGACAGTAAGCCCGTCCGTTCCTGGCATCATCAGGTCGAGAAGCGCCAGCGAGATCCTCCCGTTGGTATGCTGCACTTCGAGCGCTTCGGCGGCCGAATGCGCCACCTCCACGCTGTAGCCCAGCCGCTCCAGGTAGTCGCGTAACACGTGGGCCAGGATCACGTCGTCATCGACGACCAGGATCGCGTAATTTCTGATTCCCTCGTTCATCGCTGGCCCCGCTCTTCTACCGCCGCGTACTCGCACACCGGCAGTTCGACGATTGCCGTCGTGCCTTGTTTGGGGGTGCTTTCGAACCCGATCGATCCCCCGTGGTCGCGCAAGATGTTGGCGGCGATTGCCAGCCCCAGCCCGGTGCCACATCCGGGGGCCTTGGTCGTAAAGAATGGCTCGAAGATGTGCGCCAGGGTCTCGCGCTCCATGCCACAGCCGTTGTCGGCGATCTCGATCCGCAAACGGCTCGCCTCCGTGTTGCGGCAGCGGATGCGGATGGTGCCGGCGCCGTTGATTGCGTCGAGAGAGTTACTCACCAGGATCAGGAATAGGGCCTCCAGTTCGTTGCGATCCCCGAATACGGTGTCCGCAGTGCCTTCTTGCATTTGCAGCTCCAGACGCGCGTGCTTGGCCAGCAATTGCGGCGATAAGAAGCTGGCCACGGACTCGATCAGAGGCTTGACTTGCTCCACCTGTTTGCTCGGTTGGGGACGGCGGCTGAAGGTAAGAAGGCGTTGTACGAACTGATGGCAAAAACCGATGCTGGCCTCCATCTCCTCCAGTTCCCCGCTCAACCCATTGCCGGCAGATCGCTCCCGCATCATCTGTACGCGAAGAAGCATTGCTGCCAAGGGCGTGTTCAGGTGGTGCGCCGTCCCCGCCGCCATCTGGCCCATGGTGGTCAGCTTCTCCAGCTCCAGTAACGTTTGCCGCAGCCGTACCCGTTCGCGGATGTCGTAGGTGATCTCCAGGAAACACGGCTCTCCCGAAAGGCCTCGAAACGGGATCAGACTAAGCTGGACCTCGAAGCTCTTGCCGTCCTTCCCGCTACGGCGGGTTTCCGCGTCCAGCACAGTACGCTGTTGCTGCACGCTGGATATGAAGTCTTGCAGCTCCGCCATGTTTTCCGGCGGCACGGTCGGCAGAACGGCGCCGACCGCTTCCTTCTTGGAGAACCCATACAGCCGCTCCGCTGCGGCGTTCCATTCGGCCACGCACAGCCCGGCATCGTACAGGGCCACCGCACCCGGCGAGACTTCCAACATGCCCCGGTACCATTCTTGCGATCGTCTCAGCGCCTCCTCGCTGGCTTTGCGTTGTCGGAGGACATACCAGGCTGCCCAAAATGCCAGCAGCAGCGACGATCCCATGCCGCGGGTGATGTAGAGGTAATGCAAGGTGAGGTAATCGGCGTCGCGGAAGTAGCGGTACTCGACCAGTTCCCAGACCGCAAACACCACCGCCACCATGGTGATGCAGGAGAGCGTCAGCGTCGCCCACAGCCATCGCCGCTCGGTTGCATTGCCGCTCATGCGACCCCCATCGCAGCCGGCGAAGGACGGACCATCGTCCGAGGCAGCGGGAGATCGCCGGCACGGTCGCATTCTCCGCGTAGCGCCGCACACCCTTCAGTGACCACGGTCACATCCACGTGTGAGTGCCGGCCAACGGCGGAGACCAGCTTCCGCGGGGCGACATTCAGTTCGAGGACTCGGAGGACGATCGGAACCGCTACGTCCTTCATCATTGAGGACTTGGTTCTCCCCGGATCCGCGGGCGGCGTCCTCGACCCCGACAACCTGTACGACCGGTATTTCCTACCCGTTCTCGAGAAGGCGGGCCCGCGACGTATCCGCTTCCACCACCTGCGCCACACGTTTGAGTACTTGCTGATCCAGGCCGGCGCCCCGTTACCCTACGTGATAGAGCAGATGGGCCACAGCTCGTTTCAGGTAACCGTCGACATCTGCGGACATCTCATCCCCGGCGCGAACCTGGCTTGCATTGACCGCCTGGACGCTGGACGAGGTCCGCAACGCAATGCAACCCCGGCGCAACCACGCGGGGAAGAGGGAGAGGCGCTTCTGTCCGAACCAGTCAAGAACATTGGTGGCGGCGGTTGGACTCGAACCAACGACCTAGGGATTATGAGACCCTCGCTCTAGCCACCTGAGCTACGCCGCCAATGAATGGGAGAGTTACAGGAGAGCGACCTCAATCGATTCTAAGAGGCGCTTCGGAAGAGTGTCAAACCGGCTCCGAAGTACAATGGCGCGGATGCGAGCGATAGCGGTCATCCCGGCGCGACTGGCTTCGACCCGGCTGCCGCGCAAGCCGTTGCGCGAGATCGCGGGGCGCCCCATGCTGGCGTGGGTGTACGAGGCCACGCGGTCCTCTTCATTACTAGACGACGTCATCGTAGCGACCGATTCGGCGGAAATCCTCGACTTCTGCTTCGACAAGGGCTTCAACGCCCGGCTGACCTCCAGCGAGCATCGCAGCGGGACGGACCGAGTACACGAGATCGCCCTCGCGGTGGCGGCGGACGTTTATATCAACGTGCAAGGGGACGAGCCGATGGCGCGGGCGGAGCACATCGAGGCGCTGCTTGCGTGCTTCCAGGATGCGTCGGTGCAGGTCTCGACGGTGAAGACGCCGGCCAAGCCCGAGGACGTGAACAATCCGAACGCGGTGAAGGTGGTGACCGACCTAGCCGGGAATGCTCTCTATTTTTCACGGGCCACGATCCCCTTCGATCGCGACGGGAGTGGGCCTCGTTACTTCAAACATTTGGGCTTCTACGCGTACAAGAAGACCGCACTCGACAGATTCTGCTCTCTTCCCGAGTCGTCGCTGGAGCGCAGCGAGCGGTTGGAGCAGTTGCGGTTCCTGGAGAATGGGATCGCCATCCGGGTAGCGGAGACGCCCTACGACACCATCGGGGTGGATACGGAAGAGGACCGGCGGCGGGTAGAAGAGATCCTGAGAAGACACTAAGCATTCCCCACCCAAGCCCATTGCGGGCTTGGGTGGGCCATCTGCCAGCCGATCCCACCAGATCATTCAGCGTCCCCAGGGGCGGAGCCGCGATCGGCGTGATGGTGAGCGTGCTGCATCTCGCCGTCGTCGCCATCTTTCTCCGGCCTTGGGTGGAGTTTCGTCCGGGTGCTCACCCAGATATCGAAGAAGCAGGTGGCTGCGTTGGGGCAGCCGACCCCGAGATTGCCGGGACGCTGCGCGGCCTGGAAATACATGGTCTTCGCGTCAAATGAAAGCGCGGGACCGCCGTCGTGCTTGCCGGTATTGATGCCGATCGAGCCCAGTGGATCGACACTGACTGGCGTGGACCAGGGATCCGCGGTCGAGGGACGGGTGGCGGTCCAGATGTCGTAGCTGGGCAGACCCTGCAGATTGAGGAGAGATCCGGCGCGGTTGGAGGTGAAGAAGATCTCCCGGCCATCGCGGCGGAGGTTGGGGCCGCGATCGTCTTTGGGGCTGCTCAATTCGGGAACCAGCACGGCGGGGCCGAAGGTCTCGTCGGGCTGAAGCGTACTGACATAGATATCGTCGCCGCCGAGGCCGCCGGGACGATTGGACGCAAAGTAGAGAACGGTTGTGCCGCTGTCTTCATCATCCTCGAACAGCGATACCTCCGCCTCATTGGCCGACGTATTGATGCCGGGACCGAGATTTTCGGGCAGGCGCCAGCCGAAATCGTCGCGCTTGTTGTGACGACGGGAAACGTAGATGTCGTTGCCGCCGTAACCGTCGGGGCGGTTGCTGGTGAAGTACAGGGAATGTCCGTCGATGGAGAGCGTGGGATTGCCTTCGGCGTAGGCGCTGTTCACCGTCGGTCCGAGGTTTTCCGGAGGACCCCACGGCTCAGCGACACTGGCGCGCCGGGAGACGTACAGGTCGTTGCCGCCTAGACCGCCCGGGCAGTCGCTACAGGCGAAATAAAGGCTGCGCCCGTCCTTGGAGACGTAGGGCTCGGTCTCAGTACCGACTGAATTGGGATCGGCAAGGTGGACCGGAGCGGACCAATCCGAGAAATGTTGCGCACCGGCGGGTGAGGCCGCCAGGGCCAGTAGCATCCAGAAGAAAAATCGTCTGCGAAGCATATTCCCTCCATGCATGTGCGAAAGCGGACTGGGTCCGCCGCGGAGGCTCATTTGTTGCGCGCTTGCGGGGCGAACTGCAATGGCAGGAGTGGGACCTGCAAGGGAAATATGGAGGACACGGTAAGCCCCAGCCAGTCAAAGACTTGCACGCCTCTGTGATACTCATTTTGATTGGGGCCGAGGGGCTGATGTCGTAGAATCGGTTTCGGCGGAGGGGCCTGATCACGAGGGGGCCCTTGTCCGACTCGCCTATCCCGCCGAAATCCACGGTCCGCTTCGGGGCCTTCGAAGTGAACCTCCAAACCGGAGAACTGCGCAAGAAGGGGCTGAAGATCCGACTCGAGGGCCAGCCCATGCAGGTACTGGCACTGCTGCTGGACCGGCCCGGGGAATTGATCACGCGCGAAGAAGTCAAGCAGAGGCTCTGGCCGGCCGACACGTTCGTCGATTTCGAAGTCAGCATCAACGCCGCGGTCAAGAGGCTGCGTCAGGCCCTGGGAGACTCGGCCGACAGCCCGCGGTTCATCGAGACGCTTCCCCGCCGCGGCTACCGCTTCATATATCCGATCGAGCCAGTCGGAAGCGCGACCGCCGTCGCTTGGATGCAGCGGTATCGCCTGGGAGTGCTGGCGGCCGTCGTCGTCGTCGGCTTAGCCCTGGTGTGGGGAAGCGCGTGGTTGACCAGGAATCGGACGCCGGAGATCACCTCGCTGGCGGTGCTCCCGCTACAGAACCTGACCGGGGACCCCGAGCAGGAATACTTCGTGGACGGGCTGCACGATGAACTGATCACGGAATTGGCCCAGATCAGCGCACTGAAAGTGATTTCGCGCACTTCCGTGCTGCGTTACAAGCAACAGAAAAAGCCGCTGCCGGAGGTCGCGCGTGAATTGGGAGTCGACGGGATCCTGGAAGGCACAGTCCGAGTGGGCGGCGACCGCATCCGGATGACGGTACAGCTCATCTCGGCAAAGGACGATCGCCATCTGTGGGCCCAGAGCTACGACAGCGATCCGCGGGAAGCTTCCCGGCTGCCCGGCCTGATCGCCTGGACGCTGGCCAGGAAACTGCACATCGAATTGACCGAGCAAGAGCGGCTCCTGCTGGACAACGCCAAGGGCGTGGATCCAGCGGTGTCGAAGGCTTATTTCAAGGGCCACTATTACGCGAGCAAGACGACGAAGGAGCAGATGTGGAAGGCGATCGGGTATTTTCACGAAGCGCTCGATGCAGATCCCAGCTACGCGCCCGCCTGGGCTGCGCTGGGCCAATGTTATGAGCGGCTGGCGGCACAGGCACACGAGGACACTGTTGCGCAGGCCAAGGAGGCCTTGGAGAAGGCAGTGGCCCTCGACCCGATGCTCCGAGAACCACACCAGGCGCTCGGGCGATTGAAACTGGCGGCGTGGGACTGGGAGGGCGCGGCGCGCGAGTTTCAGCGGGCATCGGAGATAGATCCGAACTGGCCGGGGCCGGAGATGTTCCTGTCGGCAACGGGACAAAAAGAGCAATCGGTGCTGGTAGCGCGCAAGACGGCGGCACGCGATCCTCTGAATTACAGCGTGCAATTGTCGGCCGGGTGGACGTATTTCATGGCCGGACATTACGACGAAGCCATCGCCCAGCTCCAGAGGACCGAGCGGCTGGATCCTGCGATTCATCACGCCCACTACGAAATGGCGTGGGCCTACACGAAAAAGCGGATGTTTTCCGAGGCGATCGAAGAGTGCGAGACCGCCCTAGCCAGGCTGCAACAGAAACAGCCAGAGGCCGCGGTGGTGGACAGCTGCGGGTGGGTCTATGCCGCCGGAGGGCGGCGCGCCGAGGCGCTGGAGATCGCCCGCAGGATCGAGACCAAACGCGCCGAAGGCGCGTCTATCGCGGCGGCACACATCTACGATGCGCTGGGAGACCGCGAGCGCGCGTTAGGCATTCTGACCCAAGCCTACGAGTCGCACGACCCGCAACTGCCGCGCCAGTGGCTGAGCCCGATGTTGTCGGACGAGATCAAGGCCGATCCGCGGTTCCAGGAACTGATCCATCGCACCGGCAATCCCTGGGCACGATTTCCTCAAAACAGCGCATCCGCCGATACCGCGAAAGCAACGGAAGCAAGGGTCCCATGATGAGCTGGAAGCTGGCGCCGGTGTGGCTCCTGCTGTGCGTGGCTGCGGCAGCGCAGAGCGGCAGCGAAGGCTCACTGGAAGGGACGGTGACGGACCCTACCAGCGCGGCGGTTCCGGGCGCGGTGGTGCGAGCGACCCGCATGGGCACGTCGTCGGTCCACACCACGAGCAGTGACGCCCACGGGTTATTCCGGTTCCCCGTTCTGGCGCCCGGTTCCTATGAGGTCAGCGTGGAATCTCCGGGATTCCGCCGGTTCATCCAGCACAACATCGAAATCGGAGTGGGAGCCAAAGTGGACCTACCCGTGCGGCTCGCCATCGGAGCGCACGCCGACTCGGTGGTGGTGAACAGCGAAGCGCCCCTGGTGGAGACCACGCGCAGCCAGTTCAGTACCACGGTGAACGCGCGTTCCGTGGCCAACCTTCCGCTGAATGGCCGGAACTTCCTGAATTTCGTGGCACTGACGCCGGGGGTTTCGGATGCGCCGGGCAGCCAAGCCGGCTACAACTTCGCTGGACAACTCCAGTTCAGCTCGCTGGTGGTGGACGGGGCGGACCAGAACGGGTTCCAGGCGGCCCCGGTCGGGACCGCCACGCCCAACCGGTACCTGTTCAGCCAGGAATCGATCCAGGAATTCCAGGTCAACACCAATTCGTACTCGGCGGAGTTCGGGCGGGCGGGGACCGCGGTGGTGAACGTGATCACCAAGTCGGGCACAAACGACTTCCATGGGGCCCTCTTCTGGTACTTCCGAGACCGAGGACTGAACGCCAACAGCCCGATCAACAAAATGAACGGAGATCCGAAGGGACCCTTCCATGCCCACCAGTTCGGCGGGGCCTTGGGCGGTCCGGTACGGAAGGACCGGCTCTTTTTCTACGGCAGCTATGACGGGCAACGGCGGAGCGAGCAGAACCTGACCATGTTGAACCTTCCTTCCGGATTCAGCCTGTCGCCAAACCCAGCAACGGCGCACTTCCAGCAAGTGGCGCTCGATTACCTGGAGGCCCGGGCCAGCCCCTACGTCCGCACTTTCAATCAGAACGTAGGACTGGCCCGGCTGGACTGGATCGTCAACCCGGCTAACACGTTCAGCGCACGATGGGACCGCCACCGGCTTCTCGCGGACAATCTCGCCAATGTGGGGCCGCAGCAATCGCTGGAACATACGGGGGCGACGGAGCAGATCGTGGATAGTGCCGCCGTGTGGCTGAACTCCACCATCTCGCCCAACGCGGTGAACGTCGCCAGCTTCAGTTACGTGAGCAGCGCGGAGCCGCAACCTTCCAACAGCACGAACCCGGAAGCGACCGTCCTGGAAGGCGGGCAGCAGGTTCTGCTGGTGGGCGGTGCGGCGCGCCTTCCCGTCAGCAACGACGTAAAACGCGCCGAGTGGTCGGAGACCTTGTCGCTGAGCCGGGGGCGGCATGCGCCGAAGTTCGGGGTCAACATCCTGCTCGACCGGGGACGCTTCTTCAGCGCGCTGAATTTTTTTGCGAGCTACCGGTTCAATACGCTGGCCAGTTTCGGGCGAAGCCTGTCGGGAACGCCCGTGCCGCAGGCGGGGGACAGGTACGTGCAGGCCTTCTCCGGCATAGGCCAGCCGCCAATCAGCGTGAATCCGAACTACGTGGAGGTGGCTGCATTCGCGCAGGACGAATGGCGGATCCGGCCGAGCCTGACATTGACTGCCGGGCTCCGCTACGACGTGCAGGTCATGACGGAAGTGGCGTTGCACAATCCGGCCGCGGCGCTGGCGCAGGCGGGCATCGACACCGGCTACATTCCCACGGACAGGAACAATCTCGCTCCGCGGGTGGGGATCGCGTGGAGCCCGCTGCGCAGCAACCGGCTGGTGATGCGCGCGGGATACGGGCTCTATTTCCCGAGGCTGGTGGGCGCGACCGCCGCGCGCGCCTACTTCCAGAATGGCATCACGACGCAGACGCGCACGTTCGCAGGGGGGACGCCGACAGCGGCGCTGATCCCGGCCTATCCCAACAATGTGTGCGGGCCTCCGTCCGGAAACGCGCCCAATTGCCCCGCCCCGGCCACCGCCCCCGACATCCTGATGGCTTTCCCCGCCGGCTACCGGCAGAGCGTGGTGCAACAGGACAACGTCAGCATCGAGTACCAGGTGGCCGGCGATTTTGCCGTGTCGGTCACGTACCTAGGGACGAAGGGCGTCCACCTGCAGCACTGGCAGGATGCCAATCTGCCGGCGGCAACCCTGGCCACCATCGGCCTGGCGGGGACCAGCACGTTGCTTAGCTACCGCGCCTATACCCAGCCGCGACCGATTGTCGGGTTCGACCGGGTGTTACTGCTCCAGACCAACGGGAACTCGGTTTACCACGCACTGGCCGTGCAAGCGAGCAAGCGCTTCTCGCGGCACTTCCAGTTCCAGGCGGCTTACACGTATTCCGAGACGATCGACGACAACCCTACGATCGGCGCCCTCAACCCGGGGCCGGGAGACGGCGGATTATTGTCGGACTCGGGCGATACCTCGCTGGATCGGGGACTCTCCGACGCCGACCAGCGGCACCGGCTGGTGCTGTACGGACTTTGGGAGCTGAAGTACGGCAGCGGCCTTCCTCGCGCCGCGAGGGTGCTGCTGGGAGGATGGCAGCTCAGCGGCATCTTCCTGGCCGCATCGGGCGAGCCCTACTCCGGCCTGGTGAACTTCGACCTCAATAACGATGGCAACGCAGCAACCGACCGGCCGCCGGGATTGGCGCGAAACACCTTCGTTCTGCCCAGTGTCATCACCTTGGATTCACGCGTGACCCGAACACAACGCCTCAACGAGCGTGTGACATTGCAGGTGAATTGGGACGCGTTCAACCTGTTCAACCGCGCCAATTTCAACAGCGTGCGAACCACGTTGCTGGCGAGATCGACCACGCCCGCTACCTGCGCCCCCGCCGCTATTCCCTGCCTTGCGCCACAGATCACAGGCGCCGCAGCCTTTGGCACGCCGACGGGCGCGCTCGATCCGAGGGTCATGCAGTTTTCCGCGGTAGTGCGCTTCTAGGTCTGCTTTGCGGTCCAGGATTGGGCGGCGGCGATGCGCTTGGAGATCGCCGGGTGGGAGTGGAAAAACCACTCGACGAAGCGCGAGGGATCACGCTCGGCGAGGTTCTGGTCGGCGAGCTTGTTCATGGAAGTGACGAATGGGGCGACGTCGGGGATCGACTTCCAGGCGTACTGGTCGGCCTGACGCTCATTGAAGCGCGAGTAGGCGTTCAGCGCGGGCATGAGCAGGAATGAAAGCACGGTCGAGACCAGAGCCAGCAGGGGAAAATTGGCGAAGTCGTCGAGCCGACCGTCGAACATGGCGATGTGCTCGACGGAGTAGCGCAGGACGGCGCTGGCGATCCAGAATCCGGCGAAGGTGATCCCGGCCTGCACCACAATGGACTTCAGGATGTGGCGGTGCACGTGGTGGCCAAGCTCGTGGGCGAGGATGGCTTCGATCTCGTCGGGGGTGTAGTTCTCGAGCAGGGTGTCGGCGAGGATGATGCGCCGGGTCCGGCCCAGGCCGGTGAGCGCCGCATTGGCCTTCTTGCTCTTCTCCGATAGCTTCCACTCATAGACGCCGCGGACGCGCGTGCCCGCGCGCTCGCTCAGCCGCAGCAGGCGCTGTTTCAGGTCCTCGTTCTCCAGCGGCTTGAACTTGTAGAAGAGCGGGAACAGCACCACGGGCGCGATCTGGGCAAAGAAGACGAAGAGCGCGACGAAGACGGCCCAGGCGATCAGCCACCAGTGCTGGGGCGACATGCGGATGGTGAAGTACACCAGCTCGACCAGGATGGTTGCGATCACCAGGCCGACCAGCCAGCCCTTCACCTCGTCCCAGGCCCACGAACGGAGCTTCTGGTTGGAAAGGCGGTACTGGTGCTCGAGACGGAAGCCGAAGACGTCGAAGCCGAGGCCGAGGAGCTTACCCAGCACCGAGAGCATGCCGACATAAAAGAAGACGGCGAGGGCGTAGTGCTGGCGGGCGCCTGTGTACGACCAGTCGCGGAGCTTGGCGGTCCAGCCGGTGGAGAGAAGGACGACCAGCAGGACGAAGCCGAGAAGGGCGTCGGAAATGCCGAGGAGGCGGCGGATGCGATTGTAGCGACGCGTGTCCGGCGTGTCCTGGGATGGCGGGTTACTTGCGACTGGGAGAGAGATGAAGCCCCCTTGTAGGAATGATTGTAACCACTGTCAATTGGTAATTTGTAATTTGAAATCGGCAATTGGCTGCGCAGATACCTGGGTTTGCGCGCACAGCCGGGCGGCAGTGCACACACGCTTACGCCGCTGTAGCTTTATCGCGAACGAAATCCTCGGCGGCGGCGAGGATCTCGTCCACGAGGGCGGGCGAGGAGGCCTCGGAGTACAAGCGTAACAGGGGCTCGGTGCCGGAAGCGCGCAGCAGGACCCAGGCCTCGGCTCCGTTGCCGTTGCGCGGCGCGTCGAGGAACACCTTGATGCCGTCGAGATCCTGGCGGCGGACAACGCGATAGCCGCCGACGCGGGGCAAAGTCGAGTCCGAAGAAGCGCGCTGGATGGCGCTCTGCTTGAGGTCGTCGGGGATGTGCAGGTCGCGGCGTCCGAAATAGTGCGGCCCGTAATCCTTCTGCAGGCGCGCGACGAGCTGGGCGAGCGTTTTGCCTTCCTCGGCCATGATGTTGGCGAGCAGGAGTGAGTTGAGGATGCCGTCGCGCTCGGGCAGGTGCCGGGTGATGCCGATGCCGCCGGATTCCTCGCCGCCGACCAGGATGTCGCCGGCGAGCATCAGGTCGCAGATGTACTTGAAGCCGATACCGCACTCGTGCAGCCTGCGACCATAGCGGGCGGCGATGCGATCGAGCATGCTGGTGGTGTTGAAGGCGCGCACTACGTCGCCGGCCCACTGCGGACGGCGCTCCAGCAGCCATTGCAGAATGACGGCGAAACATTTGTGCGCGTCCACGAAGCTGCCGTCCTCGGCGATGGCGCCGATGCGGTCGGCGTCGCCGTCGGTGGCAAATCCCGCGTGGCATTTTTCGCGCAGGACCGCGTCGCGCAGCGCCTGGATGTGCGGCTCGATGGGCTCGGGATTGATGCCGGGAAAGAGCGGGTCGAGTTCCTGGCGGATGGCCACGTGATCGATGCCGCGGGCGGAGAAGATGCCGCTGAGCACCCCGCGGCCGGAGCCGTACATCGCATCCACGGCCAGTCGAAAGCCGGCGCGGGCGATGCGGTCGAGGTCGGCGAAGCGGGTGATGGCTTCGATGTAGGGCGTCTTGAAGTCGGTCTCAGTGAGCGCGCCGCCGGACCGAACGGTGGGTGGCTCGGGCTTCAACTCGGCCTCAATCTTCTGCATGATGGCGGGAGTCGCCGAGCCGCCGTAGCCCGCCTTGTACTTCACTCCGTTCCAATCCCAAGGATTGTGACTGGAGGTGACGACCACGCCTCCGGCGGCATGAAGATGCTTCACGGCATAGGAGAGCGCAGGCGTGGGGATGTAATCGTTGGAGAGACGGACGGGCAAGCCGGCGGCGGCGATGACTTCGGCGGCAGCGCGGGCGGTCTGCCGGGAGGCGAAGCGAGTGTCGTAGCCGATGACCAGGCCTCTCTTCGCGTCTTCGTTCCTCTTGACGTAGGCTGCGATGGCGGCAGCGACGCGGCGCACGTTGTCGAAGGTGAAATCGTCGGCGATGACGCCCCGCCATCCGTCGGTGCCGAACTTTATCTCCGCTACCATCGAAACCTTGTTAACCGCAGAGAACGCAGTGAAGGGATCTCTCAAGTCCTTTGCGCGCTCTGCGTTTTCGGCGGTTAAATCCTCTCCATCACAACAGCTTCGTCAGTTTCTTGGTGTCCAGGTGCTTCACGACTTTGCCCACGTCCTGGGCGCGGTCACGGGTGGTGATGAGCAGGGCGTCGTCGGTCTCGACGACCACGAGATCCTCGACTCCGACGGCGGCGACAAACTTCTTCGGCGCGTAGATGTAATTGCCCTTGGCGTCGAGAGCGACGGCATCCAGCCCCTCAATCACGTTGGCATCCTCGTCGGCCTTTCCACGGATATGCGCGTGATGCTCGTAAAGCGCGGCCCATGAACCAAGGTCGCTCCAGCCGAAGTCGGCCGGGATGCAGTACAGGTTCGACGCGTGCTCGCCCTTGGCGGAACGAGGCTCAAGCACGGCGTAGTCCACGCTAATGTTCTCGCACCGGGGATACAGCTTCTTGAACCTGGCGGCGAACGCGCGGGTACCGTAGGCGTCGGCGATCTCTTCCAGGTAAGGCGCGGTCTCGGAGAGGTGCTCGCGCAAAGCGTCGGCGAGGGTGCGCGCCCGCCAGATGAACATGCCGCTGTTCCAGAAATAATTGCCGGCGGCGAGGAACTCTTCGGCCTTCTCGAGGTTGGGCTTCTCGGTGAAGCGGCGGACGCGAAGGACGCCGTCCCGCTGTTCGCCGGCTTCGATGTAGCCGTAGCCGGTCTCGGGGCGTGTGGGCCGGATGCCCATGACCACGATGTTGTCGCCCGCGGCGGCGATCTCCGCCGCCTGCTCCACGGACTTGCGGAAGAGCCGCTCGTCGCCGATGACGTGGTCGGCGGGAAACATGCCGATGACGGCGTCGGGGGCAAGCCGCTCGAGAATGAAGGCGGTCAACCCGATGGCGGGCGCGGTGTTGCGGCCCACGGGCTCGGCGAGGATCCGGTCTTTCTTGATTTTGGAAAGCTGGCGGGCGATGACGTCGCGCAAGTCGCCGTTGCTAATGATCCAGAAATTCTTCGCGGGGGCAATTGGAAGCAAGCGCTGGACCGTCTGCTGGATCATGGTCCGGTTCCCGTCGAGGGCCAGCACCTGCTTGGCGGAGCGGCGGCGGCTGCGCGGCCAGAAACGCGTGCCGCGGCCGCCGGCCAGGATCACGGGATAGAAGTGGTTCTTGTCCAAATTCAAGAAACCTCGACACCAAGGACACAAAGGTACACGAAGGCGCACGAAGGAGTCATGGTTCGGCGGCGGTGGCCTCGAAGCCGGAGAGCGAGGTTTCGGGTTCTTCAAGCGTACCCGCAGGCGGGAGCACGACATCGAGGAACTCGACATCCCACTGTCCCGTGACCTTAAAGTGTCTGCAGGAGGCAGGGACCACCACAACTTCGCCGCGACTGAATGTCAGCGGGGGACAGTCGTCGGCTTGCACCACGCCACCGCCGCCGATACACACAAGAATGCTGAATGTCCCACCGTTCGGTGTGGTGTTAAGGCCTGCGAAGAATGAGGTGCTTCCGAGCTGATGTTTGCTTATGGCGAAACACCGCGAAAACACTAACACCTCGTTCTCGCCCGCGCGCTCTGGCTTCACCTTGCCGGCATGCGTCTTTTCTTTCGTTGCCGCCAGGCCCTGCTCGATGTGCAGCTCGCGGGGGCGGCCGTAGTCATAGAGGCGGTAGGTGGTGTCGGAGTTTTGCTGGGTCTCGACCAGAATGGAGCCCGGGCCGATGGTGTGGACCGTGCCCGCAGGAACGTAAATCAGCTCGCCCTTGTGGATAGGGACCCAGTTCAGCAGGAACTCGGCGCGCTTTTTCTCGATGGCCTCGGCGAGCTGCTGCTTGGTGATGCTGGGCTTGAGTCCGAGGCCGACCTGGGCGCCGGGCTTGGCGTCGAGCACGTACCAGCACTCGGTCTTGCCGCAGGGCTGTCCGATGCGGCGCGCGCCCTCGTCGTCGGGGTGGACCTGGACGCTCAGCTTCTCGTGCGGGAAAAGGAACTTGATCAGCAGGGGAAAGCGGGAGGTGTCGGGGCAGTTCTCGCCGAGAAAAGCCTTGCCGTACTCGCGGCAAAGATCCTGGAGGGTGCGGCCTTTCAGCGGACCGTTCGCGACCTTGCAGGTGTCGGCGGTGAGCCAGACTTCGCCGATGGGGCTGGCCTCGGCCTTCCTGTCGTAGATGGGCGAGAGATCGCGCGCGCCCCAGGGGCGCTCCTTGAATTCGGGCTCGAGCAGAAATGGGTAAAGGTCTGACATTCGCCAGGGGACGGACAACGGCTCAAGTAGTTTAGAGCTTTTTCGGGGACGTTGCCGGTTCCACCGCGGCTAAAGCCGATGCCTCTAAGAGGCCAATGAACCCCCGCCTGAAGGCGGGGGCTTCCACCTTAGAGGGCGGCGAATAGCTTGGCCATGCGCTCCAGGCCGCGATCCATCTCCTTCTGCGAGGTGGCGTAGGAGATGCGGATGTGCTCGCGGGTGCCGAAGCCCTCGCCGGGGACAACCACCACGTGCGCCTCGCGCAGAAGCTTCCCAGCCATGTCGGAGGCGGAGTTCACGCTCTTGCCGAACAACTTCGAGAGGTTGGGGTAGACGTAGAACGCACCCTCGGGCCGGGCGCAGGTGACGCCGGGAATCCTCTTGAGGCCGGCGACCACGTGGTCGCGCAGGCGGATCCACTCGGCGAGCATGTCGTCCACGCACTTCTGATCGCTGTTGAGCGCGGCCACGCCCGCCTTCTGCACGATCGAGGTCGGGTTGGAGGTGGACTGGCTCTGCAATTTCATCATGGCGGAGACGAGGGGGGCGGGCGCGAGAGCGTACCCCAGGCGCCATCCGGTCATGGCGTAGGTCTTGGAGAGCGAACCGATGATGACGGTGCGGTCGCGATACTCGCGCAGCGAACCCACCGAGAAGCGCCGGCCGGTGAAATTCAGATAGACATAGCACTCATCGGAGATGACCCAGATGCCGCGGTCATGCGCCAGGCGAACGATGGCGGTCATGTCCTCGGGGCTCATCACCGCGCCGGAAGGGTTCGAGGGCGAGTTCAGGATGATGACCTTGGTGCGCGGGGTGATGGCGCGCTCGATCATCTGCGGGGTCAGGCGGAAGTCCTGCTGTTCGTCGGTCTCGACGTAGACGGGCACGCCGCCGGCATAGCGCACGATGTCCTTGAACGACACCCAGTAGGGCACGGGGATGATGACTTCGTCGCCGTGGTCCACCATGACTTGTATCGTGTTGAACAGGGCGTGCTTGCCGCCGACCGAAGCGATGCACTCCTCACGGCGGTAGTCGGAATCGAAGTCCACGGTGTGGCGGTGGACGATGGCGTCGCGCAGCTCGGCGGTGCCGCCCACCGCCGTGTACTTGGTGAAATTGGCGTGGATGGCGGCGATGGCCGCGTCCTTGATGTGCGAGGGGGTGGCGAAGTGGGGCTCGCCGGCGCCGAAGTCCACCAGGTCCACGCCCTGGGCGCGGAGCTTTTCGGCCTCGTTGACGACGGCGAGGGTGGCCGAGATCTCGATGCGGTTGATACGCTCGGTGAGAAGCGTGGGTTTCACTGCCGCCGGGGTGGCCATTATTTTTTCCTCTTCACTTTCGAGTTGAGCGCTGCGATGTGCGGGCGCCCACCGTTGACTTTCTCGTGCAGGTGCTGCTCGACGATGTCGGGCACCAGGCCGCGTACCGACCCGCCCAGCCGGAAGATTTCCTTGATAAGGCGCGAGCTGAGGTAGGAGTACTTCTCGGCGGGCATCATGAAGACCGTCTCGAGCTTCGGGTCGAGCTTGCGGTTCATGAGGGCCATCTGGAGCTCGTATTCGTAGTCGCTGATAGCGCGAATGCCGCGCAGGATGACCCGGGCCTTCTTCTCCCGCGCATACTCCACCAACAGGCCGCCGAAAGCTTCGACGGTCACGTTCTTGTAGCGCGCGGTCATCGCTTCCAGCATGTGGCAGCGCTCGGAGAGAGTGAACAGAGGGTCTTTCTCGGCATTGCGCAGGACGGCGACGATGAGGTGCTCGAAGATGGAGCTGCCGCGCTCGATGAGGTCCAGGTGCCCGTTGGTCAGCGGGTCGAACGAGCCCGGGTAGATGGCGATGCGGTGGTCCAATCGTCCTCGGCGACGCGGGAATCCCGTGAAGAACGATTGTATGACGTAGTCAGGAGCGAGGCAATTTCCGGCCGGGCGTCAATCCTTGTCTTTGGGGTGGGCGTAACGATCCAGGGCGCCATCGGCGATGGCCTGGATCTCGCGCAAGAAGGAGTTGGCTTGGGGATTCTCCGGGTGAAGCGGGCCGTGCTCGCGGAGCTGGCGGAGCATCTCGGTCGCCCGCTGGAGCCGGTACTGCTGGAGGGTGCGGTCGACGTCGTCGCTCTTGCTCATGGCCTCGATGTAGGCCCAAAGGACGTGGCGCATGTGGTCCACCGAGGTCTTGAAGGAGTTCAGAAGCTCGATGTCCACCGGCAAGGCGGTGCCGGAGGGACCCCCCTTGTGGTGAAGCTCGTCGCGGATCTCGTCAAGTTCCTTGGCGACCCGCTGCACTTTTGGGATCAGCGTGTCCACAGCCGCACCATACCACAGCAAGGCTGCCTTCCTGAGTTACGGTAGTCACCTGTTTGACACGGTAGACAGGGCACGGTAGGCTGCTTGTATCCCCCGCGAGAATCAATTTGTCCTGAGGTATCATCAAATAGTCACCATGGATTTTCTGCGCCAATTCGGGCGGCTGCTGGCCGCGTCGCAACTGCTCCCCGCGCTGGAAAGCGGTGAGGAGACGCTGGTCGGCGGGCAGGCGGTGCTGGAGGGCGTGATGATGCGCTCGCCGCATGCCTGGGGCATTGCCGTGCGCAAGCCGTCGGGGGAGATCGCGTCGCATTCGGAGGCGATCGACCGGCCGTCGGAGAAGCGTCCGTGGCTGGGTTGGCCGTTCCTCCGCGGGCTGGCGACGCTGGGACAGGCCATGTCGCTGGGCTTCCGCGCCCTGCGCTTCTCGGCCAATGTGGCGCTGGACGAGGTCCCGCGCGAAGAACATCAGAAGAAGATCGAGTTCAGCGGGTGGCTGGCGGCGGTCAATATCGTGATCTCGGTGGGATTCTTCATCTTCTTCTACAAGTTCGTGCCGCTGGTGGCGGCCACGGAGCTGAAGACCCGGATCGCGGCGCTGAACAACAACATCCTCTTCAACCTGGCGGACGGCGTCATCCGCATGCTGCTGTTCCTGCTGTTCATCTGGGGGATCTCGCTGTGGAAGGACATCCGGCGGGTGTACCAGTACCACGGCGCCGAGCACAAGACGGTCTTCGCCTTCGAGGCCAAAGACGCGCTGGGCATGGACTCCGTGCAGAAATACTCGACCTTCCACCCGCGTTGCGGGACCAGCTTCCTGATGACGGTGATGCTGATCTCGATCGGGATCTATGCCCTGGTGCCGTACACGACGTTCTGGGCGCGGTTCGGGGCGCGCATCGCGCTGCTGCCGGTGATCGCGGCAGTGTCCTACGAGATCATCCGCTTCGCCGCCAAGCGACGCTCGTCGCTGTTCGCGCTGATGACGCTGCCGGGGTTGTGGATGCAGCGCATCACGACCCAGCCGCCGTCGAACGACCAGGTCGAGTGCGCCATCCACGCGCTGAACCAGGCCATGGAACTGGAGAAGCAACGCGGCGGCGAACTGGTGATTGCCTAGCGGGGCTCCCCGCGAACCCTGCCTTTCCCTCTCTACCAGCTACAATCAGAGAAAAGCCTGCCCAGCGCCAGTCTGGCAACTGACAACTGGCAACCGACACCGTGTTCGAGAAACTCGACCAAATCGAAGCCAAATACGAGGAGCTGACGCAGGCACTGGCCTCGCCGCAGGTGGTGACCGACTCGTCGAAATACCAGAAGACCGCCAAGGCGCACAGCGAGATCGCGCCCGTGGTCGAGAAGTACCGCGAGTTCAAGGACCTGAGGAAAGGCATCGCCGAGAGCAAGCAGCTCGTCGCCGATGAGAGCGACGCGGAAATGCGCGCCTACGCGGCGGAGGAATTGGAGCGGCTGGAGGAGCGCTTTGCCGCTGTCGAGCAAGAGCTGAAGACGCTGCTGATCCCCAAGGACCCGAACGACGAGAAAAACGTCATCCTGGAGATCCGCGCCGGGACAGGCGGCGACGAAGCCACGCTGTTCGCGGCGGAGATGTTCCGCATGTACTCGCGCTACGCCGAGACCCAGCGCTGGAAAGTGGACGTGCTGAACACCTCGGAGTCGGGCGTGGGCGGGCTGAAAGAGATCATCGCCTCCATCGAAGGCGACCGCGTCTATTCACGGCTGAAGTACGAGTCGGGCGTCCACCGGGTGCAGCGTGTGCCTAAGACCGAGCAGCAGGGACGCGTCCATACCTCCGCGGTGACCGTAGCGGTGCTTCCTGAAGCCGAGGATGTAGACATCAAGATCGAGGCCAAGGACATCCGCATCGATACGTTCTGCTCGTCGGGCCCCGGCGGACAGTCGGTGAATACGACTTATTCCGCCGTCCGCATCACGCATCTGCCGACCAACACGGTGGTCTCCTGCCAGGACGAGAAATCGCAGATCAAGAACCGCGAGAAGGCGATGCGCGTGCTGCGGACCCGGCTGTACGAGATGGAACTGGAGAAGCAGCAGGCAGCGTTAGCCAGAGAACGGAAGTCGCAGGTGGGCTCGGGGGACCGCAGCGAGAAGATCCGCACCTACAACTTCCCGCAGAACCGCGTCACCGACCATCGCATCGGGCTGACCATCCATCAATTGAGCGACATCATGGACGGCAAGCTCCAGCCGTTCATTGACGCGTTGGTCACGCACTACAACGCGGAGAAGCTCAAGGACGACACGATCGGAGTGGCGTAATCCGCGATTGACGATTTGTGATTCGTGATTTGTGATTGGCGAAGGCCTATTCGCGAAATCACCGATCGAAGATCAAAAGTGCGACTCGGCGACGCCCTCTAATTCGCGATCCAATCCCTCACCGATGACCAGGTCCCCCTCGCCGCGCATGAACGCCGAGGTGCTGACGATGTTAGTGCTGGGCGTGGACGGGGCCTACCTCTATGCACATCCGGAGCGGGAACTCACCGGGGAAGAACAAGCGCGCTACGACGAAGCGCTGCGCGAGCGCGCTACAATGCTCCCGTGCTCGTCCGGTGCATGATCGCCGTCCTGGTTCTGAGTGCGGGCATGGCTGGGCAGTCTCCCCCGTGTCCCGCCGATCGTCCGGTCGACGAGATTATCGCCGAACTGAACAAGCAGAAATCCAAGAAGAGCTCCCGCAATAAGAACCCGCTCCCGCAGACCATTTGCATCTGGGGGTGGTGCCGCGAAGCCGCAAGAACGCCCCCAACCGTTCCGCAGCCCGCTCCACGTGCGGAAACGCCCGGCGCCGGTAAAGTCACCTCGAGCAAGCCTCCAGTGGACAAATGCGATGAAGCGATGGAGATGGCGCTGGATGCCGCCCACAACGTCGAAGTCGGCGATTTTTCCTTCGAAGAAAAGAACTACCGCGGCGCGTTGCTCCGCTACGAGGACGCGGTGGAGCAAAAACCCGGAGATCCCGCCATCCATGTCCGGTTGGGGCGTGTCTTCGAAAAATTGAACAAGCTCGCGCAGGCGATGGAACACTACAAGGCGGCGGAGAAACTCGCCGGTCCCGAGCGGTGGGCCGAGGAAGCTCGCGGAGCCGTGGCGCGGCTAGGGCCCCAGCTCCCGGCCAGCCAGTGATGCGCTTAGGGGAAGCACTGCGCGCCGCGTTCGAGTATCTCGACGAGCGGCGTATCGGCTCTCCGCGCATGAACGCCGAGGTGCTGCTGATGTTCGTGCTGGGCGTGGACCGAGCCTACCTCTATGCCCATCCGGAGCGTGAACTCAGCGCGGAAGAACAGGCGCGCTATGACGAAGCGCTGCGTGAGCGCGCTACCGGAAAGCCCGCGCAGTACATCACCGGGCACCAGGAGTTCTGGGGATTGGACCTCATCGTGACGCCCGCGGTTCTGATTCCCCGCCCCGAGACCGAGCACGTCATCGAGACCGTCGTGGAACTCGCGCGCACGTTTCCTGCAAAGAATATTTTGGACGTCGGTACCGGCTCAGGCTGCATCGCACTGGCGCTGGCCAGGGAATTGCCGAAGGCGGAGATCACCGCGACCGACATCTCGGCCGAAGCGCTCGAAGTGGCGCGGGCCAACGCGGCGCGACTGCAACTCGAGTCTCGCCTGACTTTTCGCCAGGCCGACTTGCTTGAGGGAGTTCCACCTGGGACTTTCGATTATGTCGTCTCCAATCCGCCGTACGTGTCCGAAGAGGAGCGCGACAAGGTGCAGCGCGAAGTGCGGAAATTCGAGCCTACAGCGGCGGTCTTTGGCGGCCCGCACGGACTCGACATCTACCGCCGACTGATCCCGCAGGCGAAGGAAGCTTTGAAGCCCGGCGGCTGGTTGGTGATGGAGATCGGGTTCTCGCAGGAGGAGCAAATACGGGAACTGCTCGCGCGATGGGCCGAAGTCCGTGTCACAGCGGACCTGCAAGGGATTCCGCGGGTGGCGGCGGGAAGAAAGGCGATCTCAGATTGAGGACTTCAGATCGCTGATTGCAGATATCACGGCAGCGAGTGCAGAATCTTCGATCTGAACTCTGCAATCTGAGTTCTGAGATCATCAGGAGGCAAACCGCAGTGCCAAACCTAGAGGTCCTCACCGTTCCCGGGCTTTACAACTCCGGGCCGGAGCACTGGCAGAGCCACTGGGAGCGGCAGGATGCGCGCTTCCGTCGCGTGCACCAGAAGGACTGGGAGACGCCAAGAGCGGAGGACTGGATCGCGGAGCTCGACCGGGCGGTGGTGGCCAGCGGGCCGGACGTATTGCTCGCGGGTCACAGCCTGGCGTGCTGCACGATCGCGTTATGGGCGCGCACGTACAAACGTAGGGTAGGAGGAGCGCTGCTGGTTGCGCCAAGCGATACCGAATCGCCGTCGTACCCGCCCGTGACGCACGGATTCGCCCCCATGCCGCTCGATGCGATCGCCTTCCCCACCCTCGTGGTGGCAAGTTCGAATGACCCGTACGTCTCCATCGAGAGGGCGAAGCAGTTCGCGGACGCGTGGGGGAGCCGGTATGTGTGCATCGGTGATGCCGGGCACATCAACAGTGATGCCGGGTACGGCCCGTGGCCCGAAGGGCTGCAATTGCTTCGGTCACTGCGCCGCGGCAGACGCCATGTTCGCGCCCGTTGAGCTGGCTGGCACCCGGCGCTTCCATCCGGGACGAGAGACAAATCGGCGGGACTCGCGTCCCGCCGAATCCGTCTGCGGCCTGACCTCCTCTCTGCGCTTCTGTTAGTTGCTGCCGTTGAAGCCCAATAACGGCAACGGTCGAAACACGGCGCGATCGCTGACCACAAAATTCAATAACGAACACGAAGCGATGGAGACGACGTTTGCCACCACGGGACGAAACTCCGCTTCCCCTACCAACAACCACATCAAAATGACGTTGCCCGCGATGGACACGATCCCCGTCGTGGCGTTGAACTTCAACAGGCGCATGACTTCGGCCCAGGGGCTGTGGCTGCGCCGATCGCTCCAGGTGTAGCGCTCGTGCCAGAGGAAGTTGTGCACGACCGCAGCCTCCACCGCGAGTGCCGTCGCGACCACATAGTTCACCCCCGCATGGGTGAGCGCCGCCAGGCTCGCGAGCTGCACCGCGATGCCCAGCGCCCCGACCAGGTAGAACCTGCACGCCCGCCTTACGGTCGTGACCCCGCTCACCCCAGCCTCTCTTCCCGGTAGAGCCGCTTGGCGTGCTGGATGGTTGAGACAACCATGATCCCCAGCATCGCCGCTGTGGCTATTGCGCCGCCCACATCGAACAGCCGGACCTCGAATCCGAACAGGTGCGCCCATGGCCGGTACATCAGCGCGATATTGCCGACGCAGAGGGCGATGCGGATCTCGGTCGGCCCGAACTTCCCATACGAGAGCTTGAACTGCCCCAACGTGTAGGTCGTTAGGTAGACCTCGACCGAGAGCATCAGGAACGCGACCAGCATGGCCAGCGCGACCGCCCAGTGAAGGTAGCCGGAGAGGGCCAGACCGCCCATCAGGAAAGCGGCGCCGAAGGTGTCGATCACGTGGTCCACGTAGAAGCCGTAGCGCGGACGCTGCTGGTTGCGCACGCGAGCCAGAGTGCCGTCCAGGCTGTCGCCGAGCCAGTTCAGGGCGATGAAAAAATTGGTCGCGATCAGCCAGCGCGGGCTGAAGCGCGCCAGCGCATACGTCGCGCCCGCCAGAAACTGGGCCACGAAGCCCAGCGCGGTCAGATGGTCAGAGTTGATGCGGGCGGGCATGTGCGCGGCCATCCACACGAGGGCCCGCTTCTCGACGCGCGCCGTGATAGCCTCATGCATCCGGTCGGCGGTCTTGAAGCCCAGCTCCTTGCGATCGGAGTCGCTGAGCTGTGCCGCCGCCGCGCCGCCCAGGTCGCTGTACTCGAAGTACAGATTTCGTGCGGGCATATCGTCACCTCGCCCGCACTATGGCGCGCCTCGCCTGGTACCTCAATGCACCGCGACTCAATCGTGGGTGGGACGTACCTCAACGAGTAAGTGCCGTATTATCAGCAACATACTCTTTGTGGTAACCCGGAGTTATGTTCCAGGAGGGACAAATGCAATCGGGAGCCAAGTGGCTCCCAGTGCTGTGGAGATCGCCCCCGTCTACATCTCGGTCTTGAGTGGCTGGATCTCGTCGACGTCCACCCAGTTGGTCGGGTACTTGCCGGTGTAGCAGGCGGTGCAGTAGGTAGTCTTCTCGCCGTCGCCGCAGGCCTGCTTCATGCCATCGAGCGACAGGTACGCGAGCGAGTCGGCGCCGATGTAGTCGCGGATCTCCTCGATGCTCTTGTTGGCGGCGATGAGCTGCTTCTTGCTGGGGGTGTCCACGCCGTAGAAGCACGGCGAGATGGTCGGGGGGCAGGAGATGCGCATGTGCACTTCGGTGGCGCCGGCATTGCGTAGCATGCGCACCAGCTTGCGGCTGGTGGTGCCGCGCACGATGGAATCGTCGATCAGCACCACGCGCTTGCCGTTCAGGATGGCCTTCACCGGGTTCAGCTTGAGGCGCACCCCGAAGTCGCGCACACGCTGTTCCGGCTCGATGAAGGTGCGGCCGACGTAGTGGTTGCGGATCAGGCCGAAGCGGAAGGGGATGCCGCTCTCCGCGGAGTAGCCCATGGCGGCGGTGACGCCGGAGTCAGGCACGGGCACGACGATGTCGGCATCCGCCGGCGCCTCGCGCGCGAGTTGCCGGCCCAGCGCTTCGCGGCTCTCCTGTACCGGGCGCTCGAAGACGACCGAATCCGGGCGGGAGAAGTAGACGTGCTCGAAGATGCACGACGACTGCGGCATCTGGGGCGAGTAGAAGCGCGAGTACATGCCCTCGGGGCCGACCACGACCATCTCGCCCGGCTTGACGTCGCGCTCAAAGGTGGCGCCGATCAGGTCGAAGGCGTTGGTCTCGGAGGCGAACACGATAGTGTCGTCGCGCTGGCCGCCGGGGTTGCGGATGCGTCCCATGGAGAGCGGGCGGAAGCCTCGGGGATCGCGCACCGCGAAGACGCGGTCGCGGGTCATGATGACCAGTGAGAATGCGCCCTCGATGCGGCGCAGCGAGTCGGCGATCGCTTCCGGCAGAGTCTCTTCCTTGGACTGCGCGATCAGGTGGACGATGACCTCGGTATCGCTGGTGGTCTGGAAGATGGAGCCCTGCTTTTCCAGTTTGGAGCGAACCTCGTGGGCGTTGACCAAATTGCCGTTGTGGGCCAGGGCGATGAGTCCCTTGTTGCAGTCCACCATGATGGGCTGCGCGTTCTGCAACGCCGAATCGCCGGTGGTGGAATAGCGGGTGTGGCCGATGGCGCTGGAACCCTTGAGCTTCTCCAGCACGGGCTCGGTGAAGATGTCGGCCACCAGGCCCATGGCCTTGTGCTGGTGCATGGTAACGCCGTCCGACGACACGATGCCCGCCGACTCCTGGCCGCGGTGCTGCAGCGCGTGCAGTCCGAGGTAGGCGAGCGTGGACGCTTCGGGGTTCGCATACACGGCCACGACCCCGCACTCTTCACGCAGCTTGTCGAATGGCACGATCATCGCCCTCGCGTTATGCCGATACACTCACCTGCTCGGCCAAGGTTGTCGGCTCTGGAACCGGTTCACCATGCGCTTTCAGGCTTTCGATATGGAGCTCGATCGCCTCGCGGATCAATTTCTTCACTTGCCTCATCGTCTTTCCAACGGCAACGCAGCCGGGAAGGTCCGGGACATAAGCCCCGAAGCCGGTCTTTCCTTTTTCGAAGATGACCGTGTAGTTCATTTTTTCAATCCGGCTTGCTTAAGGATGCTGTTCAATGTTCCTTTCGGCACCTCATCACCAGGATGACCCGCTACAGTGACCGTCCCGCTTTTCGTAGAATGCCGAAACTGCCGGTGGCTGCCGCTCGTCCTCTCGTGATACCACCCATTGTCTTCCAGGTTGCGGATGACATCACGAACCTTCACCCCTAGCTCCGGTCGAGCCCCGACGGCACCAGTTCATCCACGGTCTCTACGTGCAGGGCACGCTCCAGCGCGTGCTCCCAAACGCCCTTCAGTTCCGACACGGCCGCCGACACGACTGGCCGGCCGTTGACGAACATTTCAAACTTTTCTGGTACGGTTTGCCCGATGGAATCCACTGCTACGCCGTATTTTAGCGCTACTTGTTGGATTCGCCCCAAGCTAATTGCGTCGCAAGATGTGAGAATGCGGCTGGCGTCTTCACCAAAAATGGTGCATTCGGGGGGCAAATTGTCGTCCTTAAGCTCCACCCTGACGCCGATGCCGTTGGGGAAGCCGGACTCGGCCAGAGCCACCGCCAGACCGCCCTCGGAGCAGTCGTGGGCCGATTCGACCAGCTCCAGACCGATCAATTCGATGATGCACTTCTGCACCGCGGCTTCCTTCTCCAACTCCAGCGACGGCGGGAAGCCCCAGACCGCGCCCAGCACTTCCTTGGCGTATTCGGAGGACCCCAGCTCGACCTCGGCATCGGTGGCGTCGCCGGGCTCAGAGCCGTGCAGAAGGAGCAGCGCGCGACCGGGTCCGCGAAACTCGTAGCTGGCGGCCTTATCGAGGTTTTCGATGATGCCCACCACGCCCACGGTCGGGGTGGGGTAGATGCCCTCGCCCAGGGTCTCGTTATAGAAGCTGACGTTGCCACCGGTGATGGGCGTCTCCAGCTCCTCGCAGGCGCGGGTCAAGCCGTCGATGACCTGGGAGAACTGCCACATGATGGCGGGCTTCTCGGGATTGCCGAAGTTCAGGCAGTTGGTGGCTGCGACGGGCGTGGCGCCGGTACAGGCGACGTTGCGCGCGGCCTCGGCGACGGCGTGCTCGGCCCCCAGCTTGGGATCAAGCCAGCACCAGCGTCCGTTGCCGTCGAGCGCCATAGCCAGGCCGCGGTTCGTGCCCTTCACGCGTACCACACCGGCTTCGCGTCCGGGGCCTTCGACGGTGTTGGTCTGGACCATGGAGTCGTACTGCTCGTGCACCCAGCGCTTGGAGCAGATGTTGGCCGAGCCGAGCAGACGTTTGAAGTCTTCAGTCAGGTCGTTCTTAACTCCCAGCTGGATGTGGTCAGGCTTTTCGCGCGCGATGCTGGGCTCGAAGCGCTCCATGGGGCGCTTGTACAGAGGCGCGTCGTCGGTGAGTGCTTCGTTGGGAATCTCGGCGACGACCTTGCCGTGCTGGAGGACGCGCATCTTGCTCTCGTGGATGACGCGGCCGATGACCACCGCATCCAAGCCCCACTTGGCGAAAACGCGCAGGACCTCTTCTTCGCGGCCTTTTTCCGCGACCAGCAGCATGCGCTCCTGCGACTCGCTGAGCATGATCTCGTAGGGGGTCATGGCGGTCTCGCGCTGGGGGACGTTGTCGAGCTCGATCTCCAGGCCCACGCCGCCGCGGCCACCCATCTCGCAGGTGGAGCACGTCAGGCCGGCAGCGCCCATGTCCTGGATGCCGACGACCGCGCCGGTCTGCATGGCTTCGAGGCAGGCTTCGAGCAGGAGCTTTTCCAGGAATGGGTCACCGACCTGCACGTTGGGGCGCTTGGCCTCCGACTCCTCGCTGAACTCCTCGCTGGCCATGGTGGCGCCGTGGATTCCATCGCGCCCGGTCTTGGCGCCGACGTAGATGACCGGGTTGCCCTCGCCGGCGGCGCGCGCGTAGAAGATTTGGTCGCGGCGCACGATGCCCAGAGCGAAGGCGTTCACCAGGGGGTTCTGCGAGTAGCAGGGCTCGAACTTGGTCTCGCCGCCCAGGTTGGGCACGCCGAAACAGTTGCCGTAGCTGGCGATGCCGCTGACCACGCCCTCAAGAATGGAATGGTTGCGGTGGATGGTCTGCTGGTCTGGTTCTCCGTTCCTCTGAGTAATCGGCCCGAAGCGCAGCGAGTCCATGACCGCGATGGGCCGCGCGCCCATGGTGAAGATGTCGCGCAGGATGCCGCCCACGCCGGTCGCTGCCCCCTGGAAGGGCTCGATGAACGAAGGATGGTTGTGGCTCTCGATCTTGAAGGCGCAGGCCCAGCCGTCACCGATGTCGATGATGCCGGCATTCTCGCCAGGCCCCTGCACCACGCGGCGGGAGCGCGTCGGCAGGCGCTTGAGGTGCACGCGCGACGACTTGTAGGAGCAGTGCTCGCTCCACATCACGCTGAAGATCCCGAGCTCGGTCATGGAGGGCTCGCGCCCCAGCCACTTCAGGATCTTCTTGTACTCATCCGAGGTGATGCCGTGCTCTCGGACGACGTCGGGAGTGATAGCGGTCTTATCTGACATGGGGGAATTTCCATTTTCGCACACAAGGCGCGGATTTTGCGGGTGGCGATGCAACGCTGGGAGACGTGTGGCGAAGCCCCGCCCTCAGTTCACGGTTTCGGCGCCGGGCTGCTCTTCCACCCAGGTCGCGCCGCATTCGTCGCAGCGCCATTCGCGCTTGTGGGAGGCCACGGTAGCCTCACCGGCGACGAACACGCCGACCCAGGGCCTCCAGTGCTTCCCATCGTGGTAGTGCAGGTCCATGGAGCCGCAGGTCGGACAGAGGGGCTGATCGAGGAGGTCGTCGAGGTCCTCGTCTTCCGCGGCGCCGGTCAGGATCTCGGTGGCGGTCTCGGCGTCGTCTTCGCTGACCTGGAGGTGCACGTCGTCGAATGCCTTGGCGCGGAGGCTGTCCAAGCCGGGGGATCCGTTGAGGACGGCGGGCGGGCGCGCTCCCTCCCCTTGCGCCGGGGTGCTGAGGACGCAGTGGATCCCGGCAGCGTCGAGCTTGCCCTTGGCGAGCAGGGCGTCGGAGAGCTCGCGGTAGGTGGCGATGGTGACCAGGTGCTGTGCCACGTGGCATTGATAGAGGGCGGCGCGGCGGAAGTCAAGGAGGTAGGCGGCGGGTTCTTGCTGCGTCCTGCATCGTGCCTCCTGACTCCTTTACACTGTGGGCGATGAAATCCGTCATCGTCGGCACCGCGGGGCACATCGATCACGGGAAAACCGCGCTGGTCAAAGCGCTGACCGGCATCGACGCCGACCGCCTCGAGGAGGAAAAGCGGCGAGGCATCACCATCGATATCGGCTTCGCGCACCTGGAACTGCCGGCGCCGGGCGGCGTCACGCTGAAGATCGGCTTCGTGGATGTGCCCGGGCACGAGCGCTTCGTGCGCAACATGCTGGCCGGGGTAGGCGGGATCGACGTGGTGATGCTGGTCATCTCCGCCGATGAGGGCATCAAGCCGCAGACACGCGAACACTTCGACATCTGCCGCCTGCTCCAGGTGCGGCGCGGCCTGACGGTCCTGACCAAGTCCGACCTCGTACCGAGCGACACCCTGGACGTGGTGCGACTGGAGGTGGAGGAGTTTCTGCGCGGATCGTTCCTCGACGGTGCGCCCATCGTGCCGGTCAGTTCGATCACGGGCGCGGGGCTGGATGAGCTGAAACACGAGTTGGCGAAGATCGCCGCCGAGGTGCCGGCCAAGGACTCGACCGCACTCTTTCGCCTTCCCATCGACCGCGTATTCACGATGAAGGGCTTTGGCACGGTGGTGACGGGCACCCTGATATCGGGGTCGGTCAAGAAAGAAGAAGACGTTGAGGTCTTTCCCGCGTCGCGGCGGGTGCGGGTGCGCGGAGTGCAGGTGCACGGACATAGCGAAGAAAAAGCCATCGCCGGTCAGAGGACCGCGCTGAACCTGGCCGGAGTTTCGACGGAGGAGCTGGCGCGAGGGATGATGCTGGCTGCGCCGGGCGTCTTTCGCACCACGAAGCGTGTGGACGTGTCGCTTTCGATCCTGCCGTCGGCTAAGGCGCTCAAAGACCGCGCGCGCGTACATTTCCACTCGTACACGGCCGAAACCATCGCCGAGGTTGTCTTGTACGGAGAAAAGCAGATTGCGCCTGGCAAGGAGAGCTTCGCGCAACTGCGGACCGACGAGCCGCTGCTGCTGCTTCCCGGCGATCGCTTCATCCTACGGCAGTTCTCCCCGGTGGTAACAATCGGCGGAGGAGTCGTCGTGGACCCGGCGCCACTTCCCCCATCGAAGGAAGAGAAGAAGCGGGATGCCCATTCCATTGTCGGGCGCATACAAGCGCTGACACGCAGCCCTGAGGAGCAACTGATCATGCGGATCGCGAGGCGGGACACGCGGGGGCTTCCGATGGGTGATGCGATCGCGGAAACCGGCTGGACCCGCGGCCAAATCGAAGAAATTGTCGCCAGCCGCCTGGTTACCCCTGAACATTCCCGCCGCGATGCCGCCTCCAAGGCGAGAGAAGGAGTTGCCACGGGGCTCGAAGCGCTTCGCGTCATCCGGTTGGGAGGCTTGTTCGTCGCAGAAACCGCGTTCGATTCGGTAGCCAAGATCATCGTCCGCCTCATGAAGGCATTCCACGAAGCGAATCCGCTCGTCGCCGGCCTGAGCAAGCAGGAGTTGCGGGAGAGGCTCGACATCGGCCCCGAACTCTTCGAGGGCGTTCTGGATGCTCTCGTGCACGAAAAGGAGATCGAGGTAGCGGGCGAACAACTACGCTTGGCGGGCCGGTCCGTGGTCATGAAGGACGAAGAGGCCGAGGCCAAGCAGATCATCGAGCAGGCCTTCGCGTCGGCCGGGCTGAAGGTACCGCTGCTGAAGGATGTGCTCGCAGGGGTCAAGGTGGACAAGGCGCGCGCGCAGAAGATCGTCACCCTGCTGTTGCGCGACAAGGTGCTGGTAAAGATCTCGGAAGACCTGGTCTTCCATCACACGGCGCTGGAGCAGTTGAAGCGCGACGTGGCGCAGTACAAGGCTAAGTCGCCGAAGATCGATGTCGGGCAATTCAAAGAGATGATCGGCCTGACGCGCAAGTACGCCGTGCCGCTGCTGGAGTGGCTGGACCGCGAGCGGGTGACGCGGAGAGTAGGAGACGAGAGGATCATCCTCTAGGCAGAGTCTCACGAAAGACAAGTCAGATCGAAGAAGTAAGATCGCAGAAGTGTGAGCACTTCTGCAATCTTCGTTCTGCATTCTTCGTTGGTTCTTAGATCTTTTCCGGAGCCGTCTCGAATTCCAGCCCAAGTCCGTCGGTGATGCGATTGGTGAGGTTGGCGAGCGCGACCTCGGCAACCAGATCCACGATCTCCACGTCCGAGAAAACTTTCTTGAGCGCATCGGCTTCGGCCGACGCGCTGTTGGTGGGACCCTTGGTCATCTTTTCCGCATAACGCAGCGCCGCCTGTTGCTCGGCGGAAAACTTCGAGTAGTCGCCTTTCTTGAGCAGCTGCCAGTCTTCTGGGGTCAGCCCGGCTCGCTTCGACGAAGCGAGATGGTGCTGGAGTCAATACTGGCAGCCATTGATGATCGAGACGCGGATGTACACCATCTCGAACAGCCGGCGTTCGAGCGAGCGTCCCACGCTGCCGTAGAAATTGAGGAAGGCATCGAGCAGCTTGGGCTGATGCGCCAGCGCCTTCTGGATGTTGCCTGGTTTCCCCTTGAGCTTCTCGTCGTAGATCTTCCTGACGTCCGGGGACGCATTCTGCGGTTCGATGTAGCCGACGCGAGCCATCTCACCTCCTCTGCGGCCCCGTATAATACACGGATTCCATGCTGCGCATACGACCTGCTGGGCAAGCCGACATCCCGCTGATCCTCGAGTTCATCCGCGACCTGGCCACGTACGAGCGCGCCCCGGAACAGGCGGTCGCACGTCCGGAAGATTTGCGACGCGACGGATGGGGGCCGGAGCCCAAGTTCCGCGTCGTGATCGCAGAGTGGGACAACAGACCCGCCGGGTTCGCGCTCTTCTTCTACAACTACTCGACATGGCAGGGGCGTCCGGGGCTGTACCTCGAGGACCTGTTCGTGCGGCCGGAGTTCCGCGGCAAGGGCATCGGCAAGTCGTTGCTGGTGCACCTGGCGCAGATCGCGGTGCGGGAGAATTGCGGGCGCTTCGTCTGGCAGGTGCTCGATTGGAACCAGCCGGCCTTCGATTTCTACGAGGCGCTCGGGGCTAAGAAGCTGACGGAGTGGATCACCATGCGGATCGAGGGCGAGGCGCTGGAGCGGCTGGCAAAGACTTCTGCGGCCGCGAATCCACGCGGGTGACGGCTGAGTACTTTGTTCGATGGCGACAAAAGTCAAAATCATCGGGGCGGGATTGGCGGGGACGGAAGCTGCGTGGCAACTGGCGCGGCGCGGTGTCGCGGTCCAACTCTACGAGATGCGGCCGCTGCGGACGACGCCCGCGCACCAGACCGCCGATTTCGCCGAGCTGGTCTGCTCCAATTCCCTCAAGTCCGACAGCGAGAACACAGCTCCCTGGCTGCTGAAGGAAGAGATGCGGCGGGTCGGATCGCTGCTGATGGAGATAGCGGGCCAATCCGCCGTTCCGGCAGGCCATGCGCTGGCGGTGGACCGGGCGGAATTCGCGCGCCTGGTCACCGAAGCCATCTCGCGGGAGCCGCTGATCACCGTGCGGCGAGAGGAAGTCACTCACGTGGACGAGCAGAACGATCTGACCATTCTCGCGACTGGGCCGCTAACGTCGGACGCGCTGACGGCGGAGGTCGCACGTCTCTCCGGCACCGGACAGCTTTTCTTCTTCGATTCGATCAGCCCGATCGTCGAGGCCGACTCCATCGACCGCTCCAAGGTTTACATGGCGGCGCGCTACGACAAGGGCACCGCCGACTACATCAATTGCCCGTTCACCCGGGAAGAGTACGACCGTTTTTACGATGCGCTGGTGGCGGCCGAGTCGGTCGAGGCCAAGGAGTGGGAGAAGCTGAATTACTTCGAGGGCTGCCTGCCCATCGAGGAGATCGCGCGGCGCGGACGCGACACACTGCGCTTCGGACCCATGAAGCCGGTCGGGCTGAAGGACCCGCGCACGGGCAAACGGCCGTATGCGGTGGTGCAGCTGCGACAGGAGAACCTGCGCAACGACTCGTACAACATCGTTGGCTTCCAGAACCACATGAAATGGGGCGACCAGGCGCGCGTGCTGCGGCTCATTCCCGGGCTGGAGAACGCGAAGGTCCTGCGCTTCGGCCAGATCCACCGCAACACCTACATCAACGCGCCCACGCTGCTCACCGAGACGCTACAGATGAAGCAGCACCCGCGCGTCCTGTTCGCGGGACAAATCTCGGGAGTTGAGGGTTACGTGGAGTCGATCGCGACCGGGATGCTGGCTGGGGCATACGCGGCGGCAATCGTAGCAGGGAGTGAGCCCGTCGCCGTCCCGCGAGAGACGGCACTGGGCTCGCTGACGCACTACATCACGCACGCGGATGCGAAGGATTTCCAACCCGCCAACATCACCTTCGACCTGCTGCCTGCAGTCGACGAGGAAACCCGACGCCGTGTGCGAGACAAGAAGCTTCGGCACAAGATGGTGTGCGACGAAGCGCTGCTGAAACTCGAAAGCTGGCTGACGGCTGCCGACCGACGGCTGACGACTATCGCGCCCGGTTCTTGATCCAGATGGGCGTGCCGACGAAGCCGAAGGCGCGGCGGATCTGGTTCTCCAGGAAGCGCTCGTAGGAGAAGTGCAGCTTCACCGGGCGGTCGGTGAAGAGGATGAAGGTGGGCGGGGCGACCGCGGCTTGCGTCAGGTAGTAGATCCTGACCCGTTTCGAAGCGGGCACGGAGGCGCGCTCGAAGTCCACCGTCTTCAGGAAGCGGTTCATCTCGCCGGTGGGGATGCGCTTGCGGCGCTCTTTCGCGACCTCTTCCACGATCTCGAAGAGCTTGTCCACGTTCTTACCCTTCACCGCGGAGATGAACACCATCGGCGCATAGCTGAGGAACTTCAATTGGTCGCGGGCGTTCTGCTCGAAAACCGCACGGTCCGCGGGCTTCTTGCCGTCGGCGTGATACCCGGTGACCAAATCCCACTTGTTGATGACGATGATCACGGAGCGGCCGCTCTCGTGGGCGTAGCCGGCGATGGTGGCGTCGATCGCGGTGACTCCCTCGGTCGCATCGATAAGCATGATGGCGACGTCGGCCGCCTCGAGGTGCTTGCGCGCCATGACGACCGAGAGCTTCTCCGCCATGAGTTTTGTCTTGCCTTTGCGCCGGATACCAGCAGTGTCGATGAAGCGGTAAGTCTTGCCGTCACGCTCAACGAGCTCGTCCACCGCGTCGCGCGTGGTGCCCGGGATGGGCGAGACGATGGCGCGCGAGGTCCCGGTGAGCTGGTTCAGTAGCGTGCTCTTGCCCACATTCGGCCGCCCGATGATGGCGACCTTGATCTCGTGAGGTTTCGCTGTCTCGGTTTCTTCTTCCTCTGCGCTCTCTGCGGTCAAGTCTTCTTTCGGCAGCACCTCGAACACGGCATCCAGCAGCTCCGGGATGCCGCGCCCGCTTTCGGCCGCAAGGGGGAAGACGTTCTCGATCCCGATCTGGCGGAAGTTCTCGGCCTCGGCCTCCTGCTTGTCGGAATCCACCTTGTTCACGGCCAGGAAGAGCGGCTTGCCCATACGCATGAGGAGGCGCGAGAGCTCGAAGTCGGGCGCGGCCAGTTCGGTGCGCGCATCCACCACCATGACGATCGCATCGGCCTCCTCCAGCGCCACGCGCGCCTGGCGAAAGATCTCAACCGGGATGTGCTCCTTGTCCTCTGGGATGATGCCGCCGGTGTCGACGACGCGCACGTGCCGCCCGCCCCACTCGAGCTGCCCGTAGAGGCGGTCGCGGGTGATACCGGGCTCGTCGCCCACAATGGCGCGCCGCCGCCCGATCAGGCGGTTGAAGAGCGTGGACTTGCCCACGTTCGGCCGTCCGACGATGGCGATGGTCGCCTGCCCCGTTTTCAGTACTGTTGTGCCCAAGACGTGTGATTCCGAAGAATCGTAGCTATTATAAGGAACGCAGTGACCCCTACCTCTCAGCCCGCGACTTCGACACACAGCTCACTCTATGCCTTCTTCGGGCCGGGCGGGGTGCTGTCGCGGACGCATCCGGCGTACGAGTTCCGCCGCGGACAGCTCCAGATGGCGGAAGCGGTCGACCAGGCGCTCGCCGACAAGCGTCACCTGATCGTCGAAGCGGGTACCGGAACCGGCAAAACTCTGGCCTACCTGCTGCCGGTGCTGCGCTCGGGCAAGCGGGTCATCATCTCCACGGGTACCAAAACGCTGCAAGAGCAGCTCTTCTACAAAGACGTTCCCTTTCTGGAGCGTGCCCTGTATCCCAACGGCGAAAGCAAGCTAAGGGTCTGTTACATGAAGGGCCGCAACAACTATCTCTGCCGGCAGAAGGTGTACGACCTGAAGACCGCGCCGATTTTGAACGGGCTGGACGAGGTCGAGCACTTCCGCATCATCGAGGAGTGGGAGAAGTCGACTGAGAACGGCGACCGCGCCGAGCTGGTGTCGATCCCCGAGTCGAGCCAGCTCTGGCACAAGCTGGACGCGCGCGCCGACGCCTGCACCGGGCAGAAATGTCAGCAATGGGACCGTTGCTTCATCACCGAGATGCGGCGGCGGGCGCAGGAGTCGGACATCGTCATCGTCAACCACCACCTGTTCTTTGCCGACCTGGCCATCAAGCAGGCGTCGGATGGCGCGCCGGATGCGGGTGTGCTGCCGGAGTTCGCGGCGGTCATCTTCGACGAGGCACATGAACTCGAGGACGTGGCCTCGATCTACTTCGGCGTCTCGGTCTCGGACCTGCGCTTCGACGAGCTGGTGCGCGATCTGGAACGCACCCTACGCCCAAAAGGCGTGCTCAACGCAAGCGTACAAGGCGCCGCGGGCAGTCTGCGCGAGCGGGCGCAGTTCTTCTTCGCCCTTATCCCGCCGGGCGAGGGACGCTTCGCCTTCGAGAACCGCCGCGAGTTCCTGGAAGAGAACGGCGACGAGTATATGGGCCTGATGAACGCCATCGGGAGGCTCGCCAGCGAACTGCAGGCGATCCGGGAAAAACCGGAAGAGGTCCACACCTTCATCCGCCGCTGCGAAGAGCTGAAGGTGCAACTCGGCTTCGTGATGGAGGCCGAGAACCGCAACACGGTGTTCTGGATCGAACGGCGCGGGGAGAAGCGGCGCGGGCGCTCGTCGCAGCACGTGTTCCTGCAAGCCACTCCCATCGACGTCTCGGCGATCCTGAAGCAAGCGCTGTTCGACGGCGTCGAGACTGCGGTGCTGACCTCGGCGACGCTGGCCGTCTCCGGCGGTTACGAGTACATCCGCCAGCGGCTGGGGGTGGAGCACGCGCGCGAGCTGCTCGTACCTTCGCACTTCGATTATGCGAACCAGGCCATCCTCTACGTGCCGCCCAGCCTGCCCGACCCGCGCACGCCTGAGTTCACTCGCCGCGCGGCAGAGACCATCCGCCGGCTGCTGGAGATCACGCGCGGCCGGGCCTTCTGCCTGTTCACCAGCTACAACCAGATGCACGAGATCTTCAACCGTCTGGAGGGCGAGCTGGAATACCCCATGCTGCTGCAGGGCTCGGCGCCGAAGAACGCGCTTCTGGAGGAGTTTCGCCTGACGCCCAATGCGGTGCTGTTCGCGACGGCGTCGTTCTGGCAGGGGGTGGACGTGCAGGGCGAGCAGCTCAGTTGCGTCATTATCGACCGCCTGCCCTTCGCGGTGCCGACCGACCCTGTGGTTGCGGCGCGCGTCAAAGCCATCGACGAGGAAGGTGGCAACGCTTTCTTTCAGTACCAGGTGCCCTCGGCGGTCATCACACTGAAGCAGGGCTTCGGGCGGCTGATCCGCTCGCTGCAAGACCGCGGCCTGCTGTGTCTGCTCGACAATCGCATCCTGAAGAAGCAATACGGGCGGGTGTTCCTGGAAAGCCTCCCGCCGTACCGGCAAGCCACCGACATCGCGGATGTAGAAGCCTTCTTCGGCATTCGGTAGCTGCGGAGCCGCGTTTTTCCTGCCCCTCGCGCTACAATGGGTGTTTCCCGTCCTGCCCACCGTCCTCGCTGTAGGCCCTGGCGGCTGATGGCTGACGGCTGAAAGTTATGTTCCAAGTCACCGTCGAAGACACATTCGCCGCAGGACACTACTTGCGCAATTACAAGGGCAAGTGCGAGAACCCGCACGGCCACAACTACAAGGTCCGGGTCACACTCGAAGGGCAGGACCTCGACAAAGCCGGCCTGCTGGTCGACTTCAAGGACTTGAAGGACGTGATGAAGCACGTCATCGACCGCCTCGACCACCAGATGATCAACGACATCGAGCCCTTTACCAAGTTGAATCCGTCGGCAGAAAACATCGCAAAATACTTTTACCAAGAGACCAACGCGAAACTGAAGAAGACCACGAACGGGCGCGTGCACGTGAAGGACGTCAAGGTGTACGAGACGGATACGACCACGGCAACATACTTCGAATGATCGCCGACATCGCGGCGATTTGACCGTGCAGATCACCGAAATCTACAAGTCGATCCAGGGCGAATCGAGCTGCGCGGGGCTGCCGTGCGTCTTTGTGCGCCTGACCGCGTGCAACCTGCGCTGCACCTGGTGCGATTCGGAATTTACCTTCACCGGCGGAAAGAAGATGACCGCAGAGGAGGCCGAGTCGGAGGTGCGGCGGCTCGCGCCCGACGGCGGCCTAGTCGAGATCACCGGCGGCGAGCCCATGCTGCAGGAGAAGGAAGTGGTCCCCTTCATGCAGCGATTGCTCGACCTCGGGTACCGGGTGCTGCTGGAGACCAACGGCGAGCGTCCCCTGGCCGGCGTGCCTGCAGGTGTGCTGAAGATCATGGACGTGAAATGCCCGGGCTCGGGCGAGGGCGCCTCGTTCCGCATTGAAAACCTGGATGCGCTGATGCCGCGCGATGAGGTGAAGTTCGTGGTTGCCGACCGGCGCGACTACGAGTTTGCGCGCGACTTCACGCGCCAGCACGGCCTCACCGGGCGCGTGGCGAACGTGATCTTCTCGCCGGCCTTTAAGAAAGAAGCCTCGGACGCGCGCGACGCCTCGCACTGCCTGCTGGACCCGCAGGAGCTGGCGCAGTGGATCCTGGCGGACCAGCTCGACGTCCGGCTCGGGATCCAGATCCACAAGTTCATCTGGCAGCCCGAGACCAGGGGAGTGTAGCGATTGGCGATTGCCGGGTTGATTCAGTGACGATTGGTCCGATGAGTGAATGAACTGATTTTTCTGGGGCAGCAGTTCAGCTTGCTTCGACATCTTAATAGGTAAGCACAGGAAATGACGCAGAAGGCAGGCGGACGCCGCCGTGCGGTGGTCCTGATGAGCGGAGGCATGGACTCATGCGTCTGCGCCGCGCTGGCGGCTCGCGACTACGACGTGGCGGCAGTGCACGTGAGCTACGGCCAGAGGACGGAGGAGCGCGAGCGTTGCGCGTTCGAGGGAATCTGCGACAGGCTCCGCATCCGCGAGCGGCTGGTGGTGCGGAACGAAGCGTTGCGCGCCATCGGGGGCTCGGCCCTGACCGACCATCGGATTGCGGTCCCCGAAACCGGAGCGCCGATCGGGCATCAGATCCCGGTCACCTACGTGCCCTTTCGCAACGCGCACTTCCTTGCGGTCGCGGTGAGCTGGGCCGAGGTGCTGGGCGCCGAGAAGGTATTCATCGGCGCCGTGGAGCAGGACAGCTCGGGCTATCCGGATTGCCGTCCCGAGTACTATCGCGCCTACAACGATGTGGTGCGGGCCGGGACCAAGGAGGGCAAGATCTATATCGTGGCGCCGCTGATCGGCATGCGCAAGGCGCAGATCGTGCGCCTCGGTCTGGAACTGGGCGCGCCCTTCGATTTAACATGGAGTTGTTACAGCCGCGAGGACGTCGCCTGCGGAGTCTGCGACAGTTGCATCCTGCGCCTGCGGGCCTTTGAGGCCGCCGGCCATCCGGATCCCGTCGCGTACGCCAGCGGCCGCAATACTACGAAACATTCATAGCCCGGGAGGGATGACATACATGACAAAACGCATACTTATTGTGCTGCTGGCAACGCTCGTGGCCCTGGCTGCGGCACCAGCGTTCGCGCAAGGGAACACCGGTACCGTCAAAGGCAAGGCGCTGGACGAGAAGGGCAATCTGATCGTCGGCGCGACCGTCCGCCTTACCAGTGCCGACGGGAAGAAGACAGAGGGCAAGACGGACAAGCAAGGCGAATTCGTGAAGACCGGCGTCCCGGCCGGGCAATACAAGGTCGAAATGTTGATCGGACGCACTCTCCGGTGGTCGGTTCAGGGATTCGTGGTCACCGCCGACCAGGATAACCCATTGACCATAGACATGGCGGCCGCCGTTGCCGTCTCGAAGATGAGCGCCGAGCAGATAAAGAAGATGGACGAGGAGGCGGAGGCCCAGCGAAAGAAGCAGGAGGCCGAGCACGCCAAGATCAAGAATCTTAATGTCATGCTAGCCCAGGCCACGCAGATGGAGACCACCGGCGATTACGACGGCGCCATCGGCATCTTCGAGGACGCGGTCAAGATCGATCCGACGAGAGACCTGCTCTGGGCAAACCTCGGAGGGGCGTATCTTGGCAAGTTGAACAAGACATCTGACAAAACGCAGGCAACCCAGCTGGCGACGAAGTCCATGGAAGCCTTCCAGAAGGCCATCAGCATCAAGCCCACCGAGGCGGGCTATCACAACAATCTTGGCCAGGCATACGCGCGTGCCGGGAAGTCCGAAGACGCGCTGAAGGAGTTCACGCAGGCGGCTAAGGCCGATCCGATTGGCGCGGCCCGCTACTGCTTCAATGCCGGTGCCATTCTGACGAATGAAGCCATGAAGGCCGCGCCCGGAACCGACGAACAGCGCAAGAAGCTGGGAGAAGCGAACGAGATGTTTCGCAAGTCCATCGCCGCGGACCCGAAGTACAACGACGGCGAGGCATACTACCAACTCGGCACCAACCTGCTGAATCAGGTCACTCTTGGCAAGGACGGCGCAATGATCTTCCCCGAGGGCACGGCCGAGGCCTTCCAGAATTACCTCGCGACAGCGCCCACGGGGCGTTACGCAGAGATCGCCAAGCAGAACTTGACGGCGCTTGGGTCCAAGGTCGAGACCACTTACAAGAAGAGAAGCGAAAAAAAGAAATAGCCGGATCGAACGTGTAACGCGGGCGGCTTTGGCCGCCCGTTTCGCTTTGCTCCGGCGACTGGCGACCGCCGAGTGCCGGCTGTTATCCTTCCCCGCGATGTCGTCGCCCGCCCAACCCGGCCGCGTGGTCTCCTTCGCGGACGCCCGCCATGCGGTCGAGGAGCATGCGCGTGCGCTAAGGCCCGGCGGGACTGAAGCGCTGCCGTTGATCGAAGCGACAGGGCGTGTGCTGGCAGAACCGATAGTGGCCGACCGGGACTTCCCGCCCTTCGCGCGCGCCACGCGCGACGGGTTCGCCGTGCACGCGGCCGACGTGGCGAAAGTCCCGGCACGTCTGAAAGTCGTTGCCGAGCTCAAGGCAGGCGCCATTGCTGAACGCGCCATTGGCCCCGGCGAATGCGCCGAGATTATGACCGGAGCGCCCGCGCCGTCTGGCGCCGATGCGGTCGTCATGGTGGAGTACACGGCGCGCTCCGGCGATAGCGTTGAGATCCAGCGCAGCGTGGCGGCGGGCGAAAACATCGTCGCCTCAGGCAGCGAGGCGCGTGCCGGGGAGGAGCTCGTCGCGGCCGGGACGCGCATCGCGTTCCCTCAAGTCGCAGTGGCAGCCGCGGCAGGCAAGTCGTGGGTCAACGTCTATCGGCGGGCGCACGTCGCCGTGCTCACGACGGGAGATGAGGTGGTGGAGATCGGCCGCGCGCCCGAGGCCAGCCAGATCCGCAATTCCAACGCGTATTCGCTGTCGGCGCAGCTCCTGGCCGCGGTCGCCGAACCGGTGCGGCTGCCCATCGCCCCTGACGAACCCCGGCGCCTGCGCGAAATCATCGAGGAAGGGCTCCAGTCGGACCTGTTGCTGCTCACCGGCGGCGTCTCCATGGGCAAGTACGACCTCGTCGAGCAGGTGCTGGGCGAATTGCGCGCGGAATTCTTTTTCACGGGCGCGCAGATCCAGCCGGGGAGGCCGGTCGTGTTCGGCAAGGCGCGGGACAAGTACTTCTTTGGGCTTCCGGGAAATCCCATCTCGACGATGGTCACCTTCGACCTGTTCGTCCGCCCGATGCTCGACGCCCTTTCGGGCGCACCGGTCGCGCCGCTGGTGTACGTGCAGGCCAGGCTTAAGGCGGAGTTCCGGACCAAGACCGGGCTGACGCGCTTCCTGCCGGCGCGGCTGGAGGGCGAGTTCGAGCGCGCGGAGGTCGAGCCGGTGCGCTGGCAGGGTTCGGGCGACGTCGCCGCTAATGCGCGCGCCAACTGCTACCTCGTCGTCCCGCCGGACCGCGACCGCCTGGCCGCCGGCGAAGCGGTCTCCATCCTTCTCCGGTAGTGATGCCCTGATGGGCGTCTCTACGCCGTAATGTTCCCTGTTACACTGCGCTCGTGGACGACCGAGAGCAGCTCGGGCTGGGTTTCGAGATCGCCCAGGCGCGCCGCGTTTGGGCGGTGCGCGACCTCATCAGCGCCGTGCGTACCGCGCTGGAGCGCGAGTACACCGACGTCTGGGTCGAGGGGGAGATCTCGAACTACCGGCCGGCCGACTCCGGCCACCTCTACTTCACGCTGAAGGACGGTGACGCCCAGCTCCGCATCGTGATGTTCAAGTCGTCGGCGCGGCTGCTGCGCTTCCGCCCCGACAACGGCATGCAGGTGATCGCGCGCGGGCGCGTCACCGTATACGAGCAGCGCGGCGAACTGCAACTGATGGCCGAGTACCTGGAGCCCAAGGGCGCAGGCGCGCTCCAGGTCGCGTTCGAGCAGCTCAAGGCCAAGCTGCAGGCGGAAGGGCTATTCGATCCGGCGCGCAAGCGGCCCATCCCCAGACTGCCGCGGTGCATCGGCGTCGTGACTTCGCCGCGCGGCGCCGCCATCCAGGACATCCTCAACATCCTGCGCCGCCGCCACGAGACGGTGAACATCCTCATCTTCCCGGCACAGGTGCAGGGCGAAGCCGCGCCCGCTGAGGTCGCCGCCGGAATCGAGTACTTCAGCCAGGCGCAGAACGTGGACGTCATCATCGCAGCCCGCGGCGGGGGATCGGTGGAAGACCTGGCGGCATTCAACGACGAGGCTCTGGCGCGAATCATAGCCGGCTCGAAAGTGCCTGTGATATCGGCCGTCGGGCACGAGACGGATTTCACCATCGCGGACTTCGTCGCCGACCTGCGCGCGCCCACCCCGTCCGCGGCCGCCGAGCTGGTGATCCAATCCAAGCACGATCTTGATGAGACGCTCGGCTCTCTCCACCGGCGCCTGGAGCACGCGGCGCGGTACCGGCTTCTGGTCGCGCGCCAGGCGCTCACCGAGCTTGCGCAGCACGGCGCCATGGCGCGCATGCACGAGCTGATCGCACGGCGCCAGCAGCGGGTGGACGAACTCGTGTTCCGCATGGCGGAGGTGCAGCGGGGGCTGTTGCAACGATACCGCTCGCGGCTCGATGTGGCTGCGGCGCGCGTGCGCCACTTCGACCTGCGCCGCCAGTTGGCCTCCATGCGCCGCGACGTCGTAGCGCGGGTCGGGACCCTGGGCGCGGCTGCGCAGCGATACTTCCTCCAGCATCGCGTCCGGCTGGGGCAGGTCACAGCGCGTCTGGACGAACTCTCGCCGGTCAAGATCCTTGAGCGCGGCTACGCGCTGGTCTTCGATGCCTCGGGAAACCTGGTAAAGGACGCTGCCCGGGTCAAACCCGGGGATGAGATCAGCGCCCGAGTGGCCCGCGGCGTGATCTCCGCGACCGTGAAGCGGTCCCAGAAGAGATAAGAGGGGCAGTCAGCGCCACTCCTGCGGCGCTCGCAGGTGCTTTACAATATTGGCCTGGGCGGCCGGTTCGCAGCAGTTCTGACCGAAAGGACCATTTTTTGACCACGCACATCTGGGGGCGGACGATACAGGTGTCGGCGATGTCGATCCTCGACATCGTCATCGTCGCCCTGCTGATTTACGAGTTCCTGGTACTGATCAAGGGGACTCGCGCGTTCCAGATGCTGGTCGGGGTGGGCGTGCTGATCATCGCTTTTTACCTGGCGCGGTTCGGTGAACTCCGGACCCTCAACTGGCTGATCTCGACCTCACTTCCCTACGCCATCTTCGCGCTGATCGTCGTCTTCCAGGCTGAGATCCGCCAGGCTCTGGCCAAGGTCGGCCGGAAGCTCACATTTGCTCGCGCAGGCGGGCGGGCGTCGGGAAGCTCATACGAAGATATTGTCCTCGCCGCCAACTTGTTCGCGCAGAACCAGACCGGCGCCCTGGTGGTCATCGAGCGCGATATCGGGCTACGCACCTACATCGAGAGCGGCGTGCCGCTGGAGGCGCGCCTCAGCTACGATCTGCTGGCGACGCTGTTCCGCCCCAGCGCGCCTCTGCACGACGGCGCGGTCATCATCCAGAAAGACCGCGTAGCGGCCGCAGCCTGTTTCCTCCCGCTCTCCATGAATCCGGTGCTCTCGACCCAGCTGGGGACGCGGCATCGCGCCGGGATCGGCATCACCGAAGAGACGGACGCGGTGGCTGTGATCGTCTCCGAAGAGACGGGCTCCGTCAGCCTGGCGGTCTCCGGGCAGATCGAGCGCGATATCACCGTCGAGTACCTGCGCGAGCGCCTGAGCGAACTGCTGCAAGCCTACGTGCCCGCAGCCACCTTGCCCACGCCCATCGTCAGCGCCAGCGAGCTGGAGGCTGCCAACGGCGCCGCGCGTCCCCACCCCGCGCACCCGGAGGGCGAGCGATGATCGCCTGGTTCCAGCGCTGGGTGCTCCACAACCTCTCCCTCAAGCTCATTGCTCTGATCAGCGCGGTGCTGCTGTGGTCGGCGGTGTCGCGCGAACCGGTGATCGAGATCGGCTTCAACGTGCCCATAGAGTTCCACCAGGTCCCGGAAGACCTGGAGATCACCACCGAGGTCGTGCCGCAGGCGCAAGTCCGCCTGCGCGGGCCCTCGCGCCGCGTGCGGGAGCTGAGCGCCGCTGACGTCCACACGATCGTGGACCTGGGCAACATCCGGCCCGGCGAGCGCACTTTCGACCTGACCGCGACGCAGGTGAAGGTTCCTTACGACGTCGAGGTGATGCAGGTCATCCCCGCGCATATCCGCCTGACCTTCGACCGCCGGGGCAACAAGGTGGTGCCGGTGCACCCGCGCGTAACCGGGACGTTCGCCACCGGATTCGGCATCACCGGCATCACGGCAGACCCGGCGGAGATCGCCATCGTTGGACCTGAGCGCCGCGTAGCTGCCGTCGAGGCCGCCCTGACCGATCCCATCGACGCTACTGGCGTGGTTGGCCGCGCCACCTTCACCGCCAATGCGTACGTCGCGGACCCGCTGGTGCGCGAACTGCGGCCCACGCCCCTCCGCGTCACCGTCGTCACGGGGAAGACCTCCAAGGCACAATGAGCACAGGAACCCAGATGCAGCCCGGCAAGGAACGGAAGCTTTTCGGCACCGACGGGATCCGCGGCGTCGCCGGCGCATTTCCGCTCGATGAGGAGACAGTGTTCGCCATCGGACGCGCGCTCGGCCACCACCTGGGGCAGGACGCCCGCGTCATCATCGGCCAGGACACGCGCGAATCGAGCCACTGGATCGCCAACGAGGTGGCGGCCGGCCTTCTGTCTGCCGGCGCGCAAGTGCGCAGCGCGGGTGTCATCACCACGCCGGGGATCGCCTACCTGGCGCGCTCGCAAAGGCTCTCCGCCGGGATCGTCATTTCCGCCTCGCACAATCCTTGGACGGACAACGGCATCAAGGTCTTCGGGGGCGACGGCTACAAGCTCGGCGATGCGGTGGAGCTGGCGGTCGAGCACGAGATATTCAAGCTGCTCTCGGAGACCGACCGCAGCAGCGACGTAGAGCCGACCGAACCGGTGCGGTCCATGCTGCCGGGCGAAGCGGCGCTGCGCCGCGCCTACGCGCAGTGGGTGGTCTCGAACGTGGATACCGCGAAGCTGCGCGGCCTGAGCGTGGAAGTGGATTGCGCCAATGGCGCCGCCAGTGAGCTGGCGCACGACGTCTTTGCCGCCGCCGGTGTTGAGGCGCACTTCATCGAGGACTCGCCCGACGGGCAGAACATCAACGAGAACTGCGGCGCGCTGCATCCGGAAGTCGTCGCCAACGCGACTCTGGCCGCGCGGGCCGATGTCGGCATCACCTTCGACGGCGACGCCGACCGTGCCCTGTTCTCCTGCTCCAGGGGCAAGATCGTGAACGGCGATGCGGTGCTGCTACTGGCGGCGCGCGAAATGACGGCCCGCGGCGCGCTCACCGGCGACACCGTCGTGGCCACGACCATGTCGAACATGGGACTGGAGGCGGCGCTCAAACGATCCGGCATCCACATGCTGCGCGCGGCCGTCGGCGACAAGTACGTGCTGGAGGAGATGCAGAGAACCGGCGCGGCCCTCGGCGGCGAGCAGTCCGGGCACATCATCTTCCGCGATGGCGAGGCCACCACCGGCGATGGACTGCTTACCGCGCTGCGCGTGCTGGAGATCGTCGGCCGCAGCGGCAAACCGCTCCATGAGCTGGTCGCCGACCTCAAGGTGTTCCCGCAAACCATCAAGAATGTTCGCGTGCGCGAGAAGAAGCCTCTGGTGGGGATTGCCGCGGTCGCCGACGCGATCCGCGCGGCAGAGCAGGAACTCGACGGCAACGGCCGCGTGGTGGTTCGCTACTCCGGTACGGAGGCCCTGGCGCGGGTCATGATCGAAGCCGAAAGCGCTGACCTCATGCACAAGCACGCCGACGCCATCGCGGCTGCGATCCAGAAGGCACTCGGGGTGTAGCTTTGATCCCCATCTCTCCCACCGACTACCTTTTTATCCTCACCGGCGCGGGCATCAGTGCGGAAAGTGGCCTTCCGACCTTTCGCGGGATGAACGGCGTGTGGCGCAAGTACCGCGTCGAAGATGTCGCCTCGCCCATCGCCTGGGCGCGCGATCCCAAGCTCGTCTGGGAGTTCTATTCCGAGCGGCGGCGCAAGCACCGCGAGGTGCAGCCCAATCCCGGACATCGCGCGCTGGCGGAGCTGGAGCAGCGGCTGGGCGAGCGCTTCTTCCTGTGCACGCAGAACGTGGACCACCTGCACGAAATGGCGGGCTCACGCCGCGTGGCGCACATGCACGGCAAGATCTTCCAGAGCCGCTGCGAGGACGACTGCGGCCGGCCTCCGTTCGACGACGACTGGACCCTCGAGCCTGGCGCCGACATCCCGCGCTGCGATTGCGGCGGCAGGATCCGCCCGCACATCTGCTGGTTCGGCGAGACGCCCTTCGAGATGGACCACATCTTCGCCCAGCTCGACCGCGCGACCCTCTTCATGGCCGTCGGCACGTCGGGGGTCGTTTATCCGGCAGCCGCCTTCGCGCAGGCGGCCAAGTCACGAGGGGCGCGCTCCTACTACATCGGCGCGGAAGAGCCGGCGAACAGCCCGTTTTTCGACGAAGTCTTCCTGGGTCCTTCGGGCGAATTGCTGCCGAAACTCTTTGGGGCCTGAATCGTGCTGCGGTCACTGGCACAGATCGGCGACACTCTACTCCTCCTTGGAGTGATAGCCACGCTGCTCTGGTTTCTGTGGCACCTGGTCTTCCGCCGCCTCTATCGGGTGCGCCACATCCGCCAGATACAGATGAACCGGCTCATGCGGGAGGCGGCGGAACGCAAGGCGGACCAGGAGAAGTACGACGAGGAATAGCGATGCGCCGCAGCACCAAGGCGGCTGCGGCGCATCTTTGTACCTCGTCCCCGGCGCGCCACGCGTCATGAGGCGAGCAGGGCTCGTATGAGTCCTTATAACTCGCCTTTTATTCCTGTCTTGGGACGCTCGTCAAGGACATCGGCTCCCAAAATGCAACCCGTCCCGAATCAGGAACCTATTCCAGGTCGCGCCAGTTGGGCCCAACCCCCACGTCTGCCACCAGCGGTACCTTGAGCTTGTGGGCATTCTCCATCCCCTCCTTCACCAGCTTGCGCATGGTCTCGACTTCGTCCTTGGGAACCTCGAAGACGAGCTCGTCGTGCACCTGGAGGGTCATGCGTGACTTGAGCTGGCGGCTGCGCATCTCCTCGTCGATGCGGATCATGGCGACCTTGATGAGGTCGGCGGCGGTGCCCTGCAGCGGCGTGTTCACCGCGGTGCGCTCGGCGAAGCCTCGCATGTTCGGGTTCTTGCTGTCGATGTCGCCGATGGGCCGCACCCGCCCGAACAGCGTCCGGACCTTTTTCTCGCGGCGGCATTCGTTGAGGGTACGGTCGATGAACCTGCGCACGCCCTTGTACGTTTCGAAATAGTTGGCGATGAACCTCTTGGCCTCGCCCTGCTCGATGCCGATCTGCTGCGAGAGCCCGAAGGGCGAGAGGCCGTAGACGATGCCGAAGTTCACCGCCTTGGCGCGGCGGCGGTGCTCGGCGTCGATCATCAGCGGCGGCACGCCGAAGACCTTGGACGCGGTGAGGGTGTGGATGTCGTCCCCGCGCTGGTAGGCCTCGATCAGCAGCGGGTCTTCGCTGAAATGTGCCAGCAGGCGCAGCTCGATCTGCGAGTAGTCCGCCGAGAGCAGCACGCAACCTTTAGTGGCGGTGAACGCGGCGCGGATCTCGCGCCCGAGCTCGGTGCGGATGGGGATGTTCTGCAGGTTCGGGTTGATGGACGATAGCCGCCCCGTCGCCGTGTTGGTCTGGCCGAAGGTGGTATGCAGGCGGCCGGTCTCAGCGCGGCAAAGCTGCGGCAGCGCGTCCACGTAGGTGGATTTGAGCTTGGAGAGCTGGCGGTACTCGAGCACCAGGCGTGGCACGTCGTGGGTCAGCGCCAGCTCGTCGAGGATATCCTGTGCGGTCGAGAGCGTTTTGCCCTTTCCATACTTGACCGGCTTGGGCAGGTTCAGCCGGTTGTAGAGCACGTCGCCGAGTTGCTTGGGCGAATTGATATTGAATTCCGAACCGGAAAGCTCGTAGATCTCCCGCGCCTTGGCGGCGACGTCCCTGTCCAGCCGCTTCGACATCTTCGCCAGCACGTCGCAGTCGATGTTCACGCCCGCGGCTTCCATGCGCGCCAACACCGGGACGAGCGGCAGGTCGATGTCGTCGTACACCTTGAGCAATCCGGCTTCTTCCACTTCCTGGCGCAGGATGGGCGCCAGCCGGCCAGCAACGTCGGCCGCCTCCGTCACGGAACCCGAAAGCCTCAGGTTGAAGCGGCGCAGCGCAACATCAGCCAGCCCGTGCGCCGAATAGGTCGGATCCAGCAGATACGAGAGCAGCATGGGCTCGTCGCGCACGCCCTCGATGTGCACGCCGCGCGGCTCCAGGGCGTGGATCGCCGACTTGTAATCGTGGATCGCCTTCGGGACCTTCAGGTCGGAAAGGACTTTTCTCAGCGCCTCGGCCGCTTTGTTGTGGTCGAGCGTGACCGCCAGGGCCTTGGCCGGCGCAGCCGAGATCGCTGCCGCCAGGGGAGTGTGGAGATCGGGCGCTGCCAGTCCGAGTGGCAGCGCCGGCTTGGCGTCGTCCTCTTCGTCTTCTTGCTCTGCCGGAGCTGCGGCCTCCGGCAGCGCGAGCGCTACGGCCAGCGCGGCGCCCTTCTTCAACGACTTGACCGCCTTCTCGATGTCTGCCGCCGACTTTGCCTCGGCGTACTCCGTCTCCTCCAGCTTGACCGTTGGCGCGTAATCCTTGGCCAGCGTGGTGAACTCCAGTTCCGTGAAGAGCGCGCGTGCGGCATCGGCGTCGGGCTCCTGTGCCCTCATGGCCTCGAGGTCGAGGTCGATGGTCACGTTGGTGTCGATGGTCGCCAGCTCCTTCGAGATTATGATGGCCTCGCGGTTGTTCTGCAGCGACTCACGGTAAGTCTTCTTCTGCACCTCGGCGGCGCGCTCCAGGGCCGCCTCCACAGAGCCGAACTGCTTGATGATCTCGACCGATCCCTTGTCTCCGATCCCCGGCGCGCCCGGAATGTTGTCGATCGCGTCGCCGCGCAGCGCCATCACCTCCACCACCTGCTCCGGAGGCACGCCCAGGATCTCCTCTACCTTGGCGGCATCGCAGATCAGGTTGTCCTTGGGAGGGTTCAGCACGCGAATCTTGTCGTTGACCAGCTGCAGCATGTCCTTGTCGCTGGAGACAACGAATACCGGATGCGATCGCTCGGCTAGCTTGCGCGCCAGCGTGCCGATCACGTCGTCGGCCTCGTAGCCCGGCATCTCGAGGATGGGAATGCGGTACGCCTCCAGCGCGCGCCGGATGTAGGGCAACTGCTGCGCCAGGTCGCCGGGCATCTCCGCCCGGTTCGCCTTGTAGCCTTTGTACTCCACCTCCTGGAACGTCTGCGTCTTGATGTCGAACTTGCGGACGGTGGTCATCTGTGCGGCTTGCTGGTCGCGAAATGTCGGCGCCGCGACGTCGAAGACCGCCGCCAGGTACTCAGGCGAAAAGTCGTCGCGCAGTTTGCGGAGCATGTTCACGAAAACGTAGGTCGCGGCGGTGGGAACGCCCGACTTGGTCGACATGGGCCGCTGCCGCGCCATGGCGTGATAAGCGCGGAAGATGAACGCCATGGCGTCAATCAGGTAGACAGCGGGCTTCTGCGAGTTGGGCGGCTTGGGGGACAACAGTTCAGTTTAACAAGGCGTTGGAACAATGGGGCTGCCGACCGGCGCCGATTGCAATCTGCGAGTGCCTCGGGCATCATCGAGTGCCATGGCTATCTGCAAGGTCGCTTTCACTGAAGCTATCACGTCTCTGTTCACCCCCGAGGCCAAACAGTCGGTGTCAGTCTTCCGCCATGGCTCTCTGGAAGTGAAAATGTACGCACCCCGGAAAACAGATCCGCAGACTCCGCACACGCGCGACGAGGTTTATCTTGTGGCTCAGGGTCGAGGGACCTACTTCTACGCCGGCGAGCGCCATCCCTTCGAACCCGGAGATTTTCTCTTCGCGCCCGCCGGGGTCGAGCACCGCTTCGAGGATTTCAGCGACGACTTCTTCGTCTGGGTCCTCTTCTATGGTCCTGAGGGCGGCGAGAAGTAGACTGCGTAGCGCGGCCCCCTTGGCCGCGCATCCCCGCCCGCCCATCATTCAATGAACATGCAGTCACCGTAGGAGTAGAACCGGTATGTCTGCTCGACTGCGTGGCGATAGGCGTCCAGCACCTTTTCCCGTCCGGCGAACGCGGCGACCAGCATCAGCAGCGTGGACTTCGGCAGATGAAAGTTCGTGAGTAGAGCCCCCACCACCCGGAACTGAAACCCCGGATAGATGAACAAGTCGGCCTCGCCCTCCCCGGCACGGACGCGTCCATTGCCCAGCGCGCAGTATTCCAACGATCGGACGCTGGTGGTACCGACCGCGATCACGCGCCGATGGTCGTTCAGGGCGTTGTTGATCTTGCTGGCCGCGTCTTCCGGAACTCGGAACCATTCGCGATGGAGCTTGTGCTCCTCGACGACTTCGACGTGCACCGGCTGAAATGTGCCGAGGCCGACATGCAGAGTGATCTCGGCGGTTTCGACACCGCGCTCGTGCAGGCGCGCCAGGATCGCGGGGGTGAAGTGCAGGCCGGCGGTCGGCGCCGCCACCGACCCGGGTTGCCGCGCGTAAACCGTCTGGTAGCGCTCGCGGTCGCCGGGACGGTCATCCCGCGCGATATAGGGCGGCAGCGGCACGTGCCCGATCCGCTCGACGATCCCGAAGAAGTCCTCGAGCGGCGAGAACCGCAAGGTGCGCTCGCCGAACTCGCCGCGCCCGACGACTTCGGCCTGGAGCTCGTCGTGCTCTCCGAAGAAGAGGCGCTCCCCAACGCCGATCTTCCGCCCCGGACGGACCAGGGCTTCCCATTCGTTCGGTCCAACTTGCTTGGTAAGTAAGACCTCGACCTTGCCGTGCAGGAACTCGCGCGAGGCGGGATTGCGCGGACTCACCGGCTGCGCCCGCTTGCCGCTGCGACGCCCGAAGAGCCGGGCCGCAAACACTCGCGTGTTGTTCAGCACCACCAGGTCGTCGGACCGAAGCAGCTCCGGGAACTCGCGAAAAGCCGTGTCGAACATCTCTCCCGTCGCGCGGGTCAGGTGGAGCATGCGCGAGGCCGCTCGGTCCTCCAGTGGCTCCTGGGCGATCCTTTCTTCCGGCAGGTGGTAATCGAAGTCCGAGACCAGCACGTACCGATTCTAGTCTCTGACTTCATTGCCTATCCGCTTGCGCTGCAGTACCATACGCGGATTCCAAAGGTCCCGGTATTACTACGTGTGTAGTAAATGAAGAGCGAGCGCCAGCACCGCGAAGACATCGTCCGCTTCGGCCGCATGATCCACGGCAAGGGCTTCGTGGCGGCTACCGACGGCAATCTCTCCGTCCGCCTGGACCACGACACCGTCCTTTCCACTCCCACCGGCATGAGCAAGGGCATGATGGAGCCGGAGGACCTGGTCGTGGTCGACATGCAGGGCAAGAAGGTCATGGGGCGCCGCAACGTCTCCAGCGAGATTGCCATGCACCTTCAGATCTACTGGCTGCGACCGGACGTGAAGGGCATCGTGCACGCGCATCCGCCGACCGCGACCGGCTACGCCGCCTGCGGACTGCCCCTGAACCAAGCGCTGGTCTCGGAGATCGTGCTCGCTCTCGGCTGCATCCCGGTCGCAAAATACGGCACGCCGGGGACTCCGGAGCTGACGACTGCGCTCGAGCCGCTCATCCCGCAGTACGATGCCATCCTGATGGCCAACCATGGCGTGGTGACTTACGGCGAAGACCTGACCCGCGCCTACATGAAGATGGAGACGGTCGAGCATTTCGCCAAGATCGCGCTGGTATCGCACCTGCTCGGCCGGCCGCAGCTCCTGAGCGATGCGGACGTGAGCAAGCTGATGGTGGCGCGGGAAAAGTACGAAGGGGTGACCTCGGCCGCGCCGCGCGCGCCCGGATGTCCGATCACGGGCAGTGAACCGCCGGCCGCGTGCGCCAAGACTTCTGCAGTGCCGGTCGCGAGCGGCGACCGCCTCCTGGTCACGCGCGAGGAATTGGCGTCAATCGTGGAAGACGCAATGAGGCATACGAAGAGAAGGTGGTAGCGAGAGATCTGCTGTTGGACTGAGCGTGACGTCCGCGTGTGTGGGCCCACGACCCACGACCCGCGAGCCACGACTGGTTTCTTGGAGGAAACATGGGTGAAGCTCTTGGAATGATCGAGACGCGCGGCCTGGTGGCCATGATCGAGGCCTCCGACGCGATGGTCAAAGCGGCGAAGGTGACGCTGGTGGGCTGGGAGAAGATCGGCTCCGGCTACGTGACCGCCATCGTGCGCGGCGACGTGGCCGCGGTGAAGGCCGCCACCGACGCCGGCGCCGCTGCCGCGCGCCGCGTGGGCGAGCTGATTGCCGTTCACGTCATCCCGCGCCCGCACGCCAGCCTGGAAGACGTGCTGCCTATCGGCAAGGCCGCGAAGGCGAACGCGTAAGCGGATCGGGTCATCGGGCGATCGGGTCATCGGCTGAATTTGGCCGGATGGCTCGATGGCCAGATCGAGAGGTGTTTATGATCCTGGCCCGAGTTGTGGGCACGGTGGTGGCTACGCGCAAGGACGAGCGGCTGGAAGGCCGCAAGCTCCTTCTTTGCCGCCCGGTAACCCCGTACGGAGAATTCGAAGGCAGCCACGTGGTGGCGGTCGATACCGTCGGCGCGGGCTTCCATGAGACCGTCCTGCTGGTCACCGGTTCGTCGGCGCGCATGGCTGCCGGGAAGGAAACGCCGCTGGACAGTGCCATCATCGGCATCGTGGACACGGTCCGCACCGACGCGGAGGAAGAGCACGCAGTCGCCGCCAAGGGGAAGAAGTAGATGATGCTGGCGCGTGTGATCGGCAACGTAGTCGCGACCGCGAAGCACGCCGCGCTGGAGGGCCGCACGCTGCTGCTCATCCAGCCCATCGGGCGCGATGGGCAGGACCGCGGCCGGCCGCTGGTGGCCGTGGATGCCGTCGGCGCTGGTTACCGCGAGACTGTGTACTGGTGCCGGGGCAAGGAAGCGTCGCTCGCCTTCGACGGCGCCGAGGTTCCCACCGATGCCTCGGTGGTCGGCATCGTGGATTCGATCACTGCCCATCAGAAGCCGGCCGCGCAGGAAACCCCCAAAAGCAGCAAGCGAGGCCGGAGATGATCCTCGGGCGCGTCCAGGGCGAAGTCGTCGCCACCCGCAAGCACCCCTCTCACGAGCGGCGGAAGATCCTCATGGTGCAGCCCATCCATCCGGACGGCAGCGACCGCGGCGAGGTCATCCTGGCGCTCGACGGCGTGGACGCCGGCGTCGGCGACCGCGTCCTGGTGGTGCAGGAGGGCTACGCCGCCATGGCCGCGGTCAATCGCCCCAACTCGCCCATTGATATGTCGATCGTCGGCGTCATCGACACGATCGAAGTCCACGAAGAGATTTGACCGCAGAGAACGCGGTGTTGCGGGCGGTGAGACTTTCTTATTCTCCTCCAAAGCGAAACCGCATCCCTGCGCGGAAGTTGGCTTTGAGCGCCGGATATCCCGCGACTTCCTCGTAGCGCTTGTCAAGCACGTTCTCCACGTTTGCGTATGCCGTAAGGTGCGAATTGACGGCATACCAGGCGCCCAGGTCCACGCGCGCGTAGCCGGGCGTGTGATCCTGCGCGGGCACGACGCCGAAGAGAAAATCCGAGTCAGGCCGCCGGCCGACGAAGCTGCCGCCGACGTCGCCGCCCCAGCGCTTCCCGGAATGGTTGAGCAGCAGCGAGCCCAGGTGCCGGGGACGCCGCAGGAGGGGATCGCCCGTCGCGAATGGCGGCACGCCTCCGGGGTTCGACAAAATCTGTGTGGACGTGTAGACGTAGCTCGCATTCAGCGCCAGGTTGGAGGTCAAGCGGCTGTGCCACTCCAGCTCGGCGCCGTGCGCTATGCTCTTGGCCACGTTGAAGTACTGGTTGCTCACGAAGTCGAACTGGATCTGGTCGCGGAAAAGGTTGTTGAAGTATGTAGCCGAAAGCGTGTGCTTGCCGCCTGCAAAGCTCTGGGTCACGCCTGCCTCGAGCGCGCGGTTTTGCTCTGGCAACAGATCGGGGCTCGGATTCGACGGGAATGTGCCGGTGATGCCGAACGTCTCCTCGAAGCGCGGCTCTTTGATGCCCTCGGCATAGGAGACGGTGAAACGGGTCGCGCCAACGGACTGGCCGCCGCGGCGCGCCACGAGGGATAGCGCGGCCTGCGGCACGACCTTGTTGCCGAAATTTTCGTTGTGGACGTAGCGGAAGCCGGCGCGGGCGGTGATGCGTCCGCGCGTGATCGCCTCCTGGGCAAACAGGGCGTGGTTCCGCCGCAGCCCGTGGCTATCTGAGATACCGATCGAAGGCTTGTGAGTAATGGGGTCGATCGGCAGCGTGGCGAAGCTGGAGTCGAAGACGCCGTTCTCGTCGTCGAACTCGTATCCGAACGTAGTACGCGCCCAACTCCTTGGTGAATAGTCGGCCTGGTAATTGAAGCCGGCGCGATTGACCTTGAAAGGCGACGAGAAGAAGCAGTCGAAGAAATTGAACACCACTACGTTGCAGCCGCGGTCGGACGGGCCATTGGGCACGCTGTCGGCGTTGGTGCCCTTGTGGTTGTACTCGTAGCCGGTGAGTCGGTGCTGCCAATGATTCGGCCCGGTCACGGTCAGCTCCGCGCTGCCCAGATAGTTGTTTTGCCGCGCGTACTGGTCGATGTCCGGCAGGAGCAGCGGCTGGCCCTCGAATACCCACTGACCCTGCACGCCGCTGCGTGAGTTAGCGTGGCGCGCGCGGATGCGTAGGAACGCCTTGGGCGAAAGCATCACGCCGATGTTGCCGCCCTGGAGCGCATTCGAGTACTGATCGTTGAGGCCCTGCCCGTCGGTCGCGTCCTGCTGGGCGAAGAGGTTGTAATCGAGACGGCCGCGCGCACCGGCGAGGGAGGCGTAGCCGCGCGCCGTGCCGAACGTCCCGCCATCGGCGCCGAAGCGAGCTTCCGGGACCGCGGTGCGGCCGGCCGCCGACCAGAGTTGGACGACGCTCGTCATCGCGTCCGAGCCGTAGAGCACGCTTTCCGCGCCGCGGACGAACTCCATGCGTTCGATTTGCGCGAGTGGGACCACGCCGAAATCGAACGTGCCGCCGGGTTCGTTCACCGGCACGCCGTCGATGATGACCTTGTTGTAGCGCGACTCGCCGCCACGCACGAACAGCGATGCCTGCCCGCCGCGCTGGCCCGCCTGGTTGACGACAGCGCCCGAGACGTAGCGCAACGCGTCGCTGGCCGCGATCGGCTGCATGTTCTGGAGCTCGCGCTGGTCCAGCAGTTCGACGCGCGCGCCGCTCTCCTCGACGGGTACTGGCATGCGGGTCGCGCTGACCACGACGGTCTGCGAGGGCCCCGCCACCGAGAGCTGCATCTTGAGCGAACCTTCGGCAGGGACGCGGGCGGTCGCCGAGGCCGGCGCGAATCCCGGCGCGCGCACCTCGACGCGATACTCGCCGGCCGGCAGGTCCGAGAAACGCACCGTGCCCTCGGCCGAAGTGTTCCGGATGGCCGCCGCCGCCGCGCTGCTGGCGGGATAGAGCTCGACGCGCGCGCCGGCGACCGCCGCGGAGCGCGGATCCGTAACCTGGACGTTGAGATCGGCGGCTGCGCAATTCGCAGCCAAGAGCAGGACGAGAAGGATACGACGGAACTGCACGGGCACTCCTCCTTTGCACGCGAAAGGGGTGTTGTGTGAGGTTCACGCCGGTCTCCTGGCTTGGCGATCTGTTGCGTGCGGCCTTCCCACCCGTGGGGCAGTGACCGGCGCCATCTACTCTCGCCTTACAGTTGCGCGGCAGCGCGGGATTTTCACCCGCTTCCCAGTCCGCGACGTGCGCCGCGGACGCGCGAACCCAGGTTGATAAAGAGCGAATCCGAAGAGCGAATCTACGGCCTCATGTGTCGCCTGTCAATCGTTCATTGTCGATGGTTGATGGTTGATCAGCTGCGCAGGGCTGAGACGTGCTCTTCGGCATAGATGCGGATGCGGTCGAGCGTCGCCTGCATCTCGGCGTGATAGCGCTGCTGGGCTGCTTCATCGGCATCGGGCGGAACGCGGATCAGATTGCCCACGCGCAGCAGCACGCGCGAGAACGGCTTGGGGATTATGAATTCGTCCCAGCTTTGCAGGACCCAGGCGCGCTCCGGCGCGAAGTGGACGGTGGCGATGGGCAAGCCTGATTTTTGGGCCAGCAGCACCGGCCCGGGCTTGGCGACGTACTTCGGTCCGCGCGGTCCATCGATGGTGAAGGCCGCGGTGCGTCCCTCGTCGAGCTCCTTGCGCATGCCGATCAGCGCCGCCACGGCCCCGCGCGAGCTCGACCCGCGCACCGGGCGGTATCCGAACTTCGAGATGATGCGCGCGATGTACTCGCCGTCGAAGCTGCGGCTGGTCATGACCGCGACCTCGCGCTTGCGGTACCACCAGGTGGCCATGAACACGCAGCGATGCCAGAAGGCATAGACCGCGGGCCGGATGAAGAACTCGGGCGGGCCGCCGTCCTCGATCGAAACCGTGACACGCAGCGTCGGCCCGATCAGCTGGATGGCCAGGTACCCCGCCCACGTCACCAGCCACAGCGACAGGCGCTGGCGCAGCGTGAACCGGGGTGCGTCTTCCTCGTCGGGAGGCGCCGCAACGGGCGCGGGAGTATCCACGTCCAGATTGTAAGAGCAAACCGCGGATTCTCACGGATCTACACGGATTCATTTCATCCGTGTCGTCCATGGAGATCCGCGGTTGCTCTTATGAGACGCGAATTGCAGAATTCGCTGCGGCCGGTGCCTGGGCCCGCATCAGCACGCCGCTCGGCACTCGCTGCATCTGCTCCGCGAGCAGTTTGCGCAGCTTGGCGCGGTCGTCGAGGTCGATATTGACGATCTCGAAGCCGACGTTCAGCGCATCCACTTCGCGCATCCACACCTGGGACCTGAGGTGGCGCAGGCCCAATTGCAGGTCAAGCACCGCCTCCATCCCCAGCGAGCTGCGCCCGTCGCGCGTTCCCATGCCTCCACCCAGGCTCAGGGTCTTGATCTGCAGGGGGTAGCGCCCGCGCTGCGTCAGGGCGGTGGCGTTCAGGTTGATCCCCGGCACGATGCGCGGGTAGCGCCGCTGCCGTACCCAGGCCGTCTCCGGCTGCGGGTCGAGCGGCGCGACATCGAGTTCGGCGGGAGACAGGCCGCTCTGCGGCAGGTAGCCCTTCAGGAATTCCGGATCGAGCTTGGCCAGAGCCTGGGCCGCGACCGCGCGGATCTCCCGCGGCTGCTTCCATCCGAACAGGCTGCGCGACTGCAGCAGGATGCGCAACAGCGGCAGCGAGTCCATGTCGCGCAGGCGGGCCAGTGCTTCGATGGCCTTCACCTGCAAATACGGCGAGGCGCTCGACGGCAGGTCGCCCTGCGCTATCTTCTGCAAAGGAGCGCCGGCGGACAGATCGCCACTCATGCCGATCTCGTCAATGACCTCGGGAACGACGGCCGGGTCGAGCTGGTCAAGGAGCGTCACCAGCACGCGCGCGCGGTCGGCGACGCCGCTGGCCGCGATCTGCCGCACCACCGCGTCGTGCTGCGAGCGGGACCACTCCGGCAGGCGCCGGGGCAGCCACTCCAGGAGCGCGGTCGCGTCCAGATGCGCCAGCAGTCCCAGGGTGGCGATGGCTTCGTGCGCGGGGCGTGCCCGCAGCAGCTCGCGCAGGCGGCCGATCGCTTCCGGTCCCAGATGCCGGGCCATTTCCACCAGCCGCTCGCTTTCGTTGCGCCGCGAGCTCCGGGAGTAGAGCACCGCCATCTCCTCGGCGGCGGCCCGGCGGTTCTGTTGCAGCAATTCCAAGAGCTCGGGGGACACGCTGGGAGCATGCGCCGCGTCCACGATGAACTTGCGCAGCCGGCTCTCCACGGCGATGCGCCGGCGGATGTCGCGCGCTATCGAGGGACGCCCGGACTCGATCTTCTCCACACACGCCATGGCCTGCCGCAGTGCCGGGAAGTCCGGCCGCGTGCCCGCTTCCTGCGCCAGACGCACCAGCGCCGCACCCAGTAGCGTCTGCAGATCCAGCGTGGACTCCACCTGCAACTGCTCTCCGCACAACCGCACGGCCTCTGCCAGCAAGTCCTGCCCGATCCGCCCGTACATGTCCGCCAGGTCGCTCACGCCCATGGCGGTCTTGCGGCGCGCTTCCGCGTCCGCGTTCTTTATCCCGCGCGAGTAATTGCGCAGGATCGAAGTGATCAGCGCTACGTCGTTCCGCTGGACGAGCAGGTCTTCCAGGTACGACCGGAGATTGCGGGGCGGGATGCACCATGCGTCTTCCGACAGCAGCACGGTGCGTTTGCCATGCTCCGGCACCTGGGCCCAAAACGCCCGGTCGAGGATGTCGGCGTGCGATTCGACCATGATCCCGGCCTTGCCCAGCTTCTCTTCGTGCGAGCCGATGACCTTGCGCAGCGACTCGATCTCCTTGCCCATGCGGTCCAGCATCTCGCGCACCGCGTTCACCTTCACATCGCCGCGCGCGTACTGGTCCAGCGCGAACCGGATCGCCAGGTGCTCAGCCGCCTTGACGAGCAGCGTGGAATCCGTGTCCGCGGCATCCCGCGAGGCGGAAAGATCCGCCAGCACCTGTTGCAGCGCTGCCTGCGCCGAGCCGGAGACGGACTTCATCCCCTCCCGCACAGCAGCGGAGGGAACCGCTCCTCTCGCGGACTTCCTGTCCCCGATCTGCGCCAGCAGGCGCACCACCTTCTCGTAGTCCGATTCCTGCAGCGGCGCGCCGGTGCCGGAGCCAGATCCCCCACCATAACCCGCTCCTCCTGCTCCGGGTCCCATTCCAGGGCCTGCGCCTGGGCCGGCTGTCCCGGTCCCATCGCCGCCTGTCCCTTGCTTCGAACCCTGCGCCGCCGCGATGAGCTGCAGCAGCTTCTGAGGATCGTTCAGCCAATCTTTCACTTTGTCGGCGTCCGCCCCGAGCACCCGTGCGGTGAGCGCCGTTGCCAGCGTCTCATTGTTCGCGTCCTGGGCGACGTAGCGGATCTCGTTCACGCGGATGCCGCCCCTGGGGTCCGAAAGCGTCCTCTTGAGCTGTTCCGCGACGGCCGACGGCTTGCTGCCGCCCTTGGCAAAGGCGTCCACTACGGCCAGGAACTCGCCTTCCTTCATCTTGCCGCTGAAGTACAGGCTGGCCACGCCCGCGGCGGAGAGCAATTGCGCGAATCCGCGCTCCGCCGGCCCGCATTCCAGCGGTACGCCATCGACCAGCAGCTTGTGGCCGGACACGCCCAGAAGAAACCCGGCTTCCGGGTCCGTGGGCAGGGCGGCCCGCAGCTCGTTCCACGCGGTGGTGAACTGGCCAGCGGTGAGCTTGTGGTCCGCGCCATAGAGGCGGACACACTTCAGCAGAATGTTCAGGCTGCGCGCAAAAGCGCGCGCCGCGGCTATCCGGTTGTCGACAAATCCTTGCGGGGAGTGCACGGTGGCACCTCGTTCGTGCACAACAGGCTATCTCCGAATGACTTGTGCGGAAAGTAACGAAGGACGATGTACGAGGCGCGTTACCAGCGGACAGTGACCACCTGGGAGAATTGCGCGTCGCGAGTGCCGACTCGTGCTTCGGCCTTCGGGGCAGGGCTTTCCGCCCTCAGAACTTCGCCTTCAACCTCTCGTACGTCGTCGCCAGGGCTTCCGGCAGGACGCGGGCCTCGCCCACCGTACCCATGAAGTTGGAGTCGGCGGTCCAGCGGGGCAGCATGTGCATGTGGACGTGGCCCGCCACCCCCGCTCCCGCCGCCTTCCCGATGTTCATCCCCAGGTTGATGCCCTCCGGGCGATAAACTTCCCGCAGAACACCCTCCATCCGCCGGCAGAGTTCCATCATCTCCGCTGCGGTTTCCGGCGGCAGTTTCTGCAGCTCGTCCACGTGCTCGTAGGGAACGATCATCACGTGCCCGGAGGTATAGGGGAACGCGTTGACAATGATGAAATTGTGGGGCGCGCGATGCACGATCCAGGCCTCGCGGTCGTTCTTCTTCTGCTGCACGCAGAAGATGCAGCCCGGCGTCTTATCGATCGTGGTGACGTAGGCGTACCGCCACGGCGTCCAGAGGTAGTCCATGCCGCGCAGCCTACCAGATTTCCCCCTGAATTCCATCGGCTTGGGCTGGAGGGCGCCACCCCGGTGCTCCAGATCCAGCGCGGGTTGCCGGGACGAGCCGCCCCGTTCAGAAAAAACCCTTCTTCGCGTTTGACACTCTTCGGAGGCGGTTGTTATAGTCGAAGAGTCTTTGGCGCGGACTCGCGTCAAGATCCGGCCTCTGGTGTATCAAGCCCGCTGTAACGGACTTTCACTCCAGAAGATCTGCGCCGCCATCAGTCCGCCCAGGGAGTCAAGTTCCCGCACGGATCAGGTGCGGGTGGACTGAACAGCAATGGCAACCGTGAACGAAGACATCAACAATAACCCCCCGACCGCTACCACCGAGCCGTCCGAAACGCAGACCCAGCAGCAATCTCCGAGCACGCCCAAAATCCAAACCTCCGAGCGGCCCACCGAGGGTCCTACTCGGAAAGAAAAAGAGACCATGGAAGACTTCGCAACCGCACTGGAAACCTTTGAAGCCGAGACCGAAGCTCTCGAGCACGACAACCGCATTCATAAAGGCACTGTTATCTCCATCACGCCGAACCACCTTATGGTGGACATCGGCTCCAAGACCGAAGGCATCGTCCGCATCGACGAGGTCAAGGACCACGAGGGCAACGTCACCGTAAAGCCGGGCGACGAGATCGACGTCATGATCCAGCACGGCGAGCGCGAGGAGGGCTACATCGTCCTCTCGCACGAACGCGCCAAGCGCCTTAAGGTCTGGGACGATATTGAGAAGGCTTATAACGGCAAGACCCCCATCAAGGGACGCGTGGTCGAGCGCGTCAAGGGAGGCCTCTCGGTCGACATCGGAGCGCGCGCCTTCCTTCCCGGCTCGCAGGTGGACCTGAAGTCGGTCCGCAACCTCGACGGCATGAAGGGCACCGAGATCGAAGTCCGCGTCATCAAGCTGAACAAGAAGCGCGGCAACATCGTGGTCTCGCGCAAGGCCATCCTCGAAGAGGAGACCGCCGAGAAGCGCTCCAAGACCCTCGAGCACCTGCACGAGGACGCGGTCCTGACCGGCATCGTCAAGAACCTGACCGACTACGGCGCCTTCGTGGATCTGGGCGGCATCGACGGCCTGCTGCACATCACCGACATGTCCTGGGGCCGCCTGACGCACCCGCGCGACCTGGTGCAGGTCGGGGACGAGATCCACGTCAAGGTCCTGAAATACGACAAGGAGAAGCAGCGCGTCTCGCTGGGATTCAAGCAGCTCACCCCCGACCCGTGGACCGACGCCGCGCAGCGCTATCCGGTGAGCGCCCACGTCAAGGGCCGGGTCATCAGCGTGACCGACTACGGCGCCTTCGTCGAGCTCGAGCAGGGCATCGAGGGCCTGGTCCACGTCAGCGAAATGACCTGGTCCAAGCGCATGAAACACCCCTCGAAGATCGTCAGCGTCGGCCGCGAGGTCGAGTGCGTGGTCCTGAACGTGAACCCCGCCGACCGCCGCATCTCTCTGGGCATGAAGCAGCTCGAGACCAACCCATGGGAGACGCTGCACGAGAAGTATCCCATAGGTTCCACGGTCGAGGGCCGCGTGCGCAACCTCACCGACTTTGGCGCCTTCATCGAGATCGAGGACGGCATTGACGGCCTGGTCCACGTCAGCAACCTGAGCTGGACCAAGCGCGTGAAGCACCCCTCCGAGGTCATCAAGAAAGGCGACAAAGTGAAGGCGATCGTGCTGGGCATCGAGCCCGAGCAGCGCCGCCTCTCGCTGGGCATCAAGCAGCTCCAGCCCGACGTCTGGGAGACCTTCTTCGCGCAACACCGCATCGGGGACGTGCTCAAGGGCAAGGTCCTGCGCGTGGCCACGTTCGGCGCCTTCGTCGAGATCGCCGACGGCGTCGAGGGCCTGTGCCACAACTCCGAGGCGGTGGACGCCAGCGGCACTGCCATCCACCTCGAACCCGGACAGGAGTTCGACTTCAAGATCATCAAGATGAATCCCGATGAGAAGAAGGTCGGCCTCTCCATCCGCGCCGTGGGCGAGGAAGCCAGCCGACAGGAAGTTGAGTCCTACAAGCACCCGGCTTCGTCATCGTCTTCGTCTTCGTCACCGGGCAGCGCGACCCTGGGCGAGATCATGAACTGGAAGCGCGCCGGCAACGACCAGTAAGTAGCCGTCCGCCTTCAGTCCGCAGGAAAAACAAAGGCCGCTCGAAAGGGCGGCCTTCTTGTTCCACACATTACTTTTGAAGGTGTCATCCTGAGCGAGGTGCCGAAGGCACCGAGTCGAAGGACCCCTACCTCACCGCCTCGCGGCTGCGATCATCCACAGCACCGGTACACGGCATCCTGCTTCGCGGCTAGTGCTACTTGCGATTGACGGGAACCTTGAGGTGGACGGTGAGGTTCGACCGGCTGTCGAACTGGCTGATGGTTTTGTTGTCGCTGCGCTGCCCTTTGTGCTCGGCATACAGGTCGTAGTCCACGTTCGGCGAGAGCCCGTAGAACTGGTAGCTTCCGTCGCTCTGCGCAATGAAGGTCTTCACCGCCAGGGTCTTCATATTCTTCAGATACACGATGGCGTTGGGCAACGGTTGGCCGGCGCCGTCCAGCACCTGCCCCTTCACCGTCTTCACCTGCGGCTCGCGGCCATGGCCGGAGACGCCGGTCTGTGCTGCCATTGCTGACGCAGCCAGCAGCCCAGCCAACACGAGATAAACAGTCTTCCTCACGCATGACCTCCGCGGCCTAGACCGCAACGGTTGGGTTTCTATTCGTTTAGATGCAGCCCAATGTCCACACGCTCGTCGAAATTGACGTGGACCTTGGTCTCCGCGGCCAGCTTGCGTTTGCCGTACTTCAGCTCGGCCCGGACAGTGTATTCGGCCTTCTCGGCGGGAACCCGCAAGGCGAATTCACCCTGGTGATCCGAAACCAGGTCCTCGCCCCCTCTCACCTTCTTGCCGTCGATGCGGCGCACGTGCACGCGGGCGCCATACACGGGCCGGTCGTCTGGTCCGTAGGCCGTCCCGAAGATCAGCGCGTAGGGCGTTTCTTTGGCCGCCGGTCTCTGTGCCAAGGCTGCCCCGGCAGCCAGCAGAGCGCCGAGCAGGGCGATCGCAGTCCAGGCGGAACCGCGCCGCGTCACTCTTCCTCCTCCTCTTCGACTTCCTCTTCTTCTTCCTCTTCCTCCTGGACGCGGGTCAGTTCCAGCGGATCCGTTGTGATGACCTCGAACTCGGTGCCACACTCCGGGCAGGCGACGATTTCGCCTTCATCGACCTCGTCTGCTTCGATGTCCAGGTTACTCTCGCATTCGGGACAAAGGACCATGACCGCCTCCGTATCCTCCTGATAGGTTCGCTCGGCAAAGCCGGTGGATTTCCGGCAAAATCGTCAAACTATATTTAGAATCTCTTCCTGCCAGCGTCAATACCCCGGATAAGGGATCGCATGAGGATTCGATCGATTGTCGTCGTGGCTGCGCTTGTGATGGGATGCTGCGCCGCTTCGGTTGCTCAGCGTGCGGGGCGTCCCACACCGAAGGCCGACTTGGACGCGCAGATCACCGCGGCCTTGAAAGACGTTTCCGCTGCCCACATCCGCGCCAACATCGAGAAACTCGTCAGCTTCGGCAACCGCAACACGCTCTCCTCGAACGACCCCGCCCTCGCTCAGAAGGGAAAGGGCGTGGTTGCCGCGCGCGACTGGATCCGCGCCGAATTCGAGCGTTATTCGAAGGAATGCGGCGGGTGCCTGGATGTCCAGTTGGACACTTTTGTGAACGACCCTGCCGACCGCATCCCCAAGCCCACCGAGATCTCGAACGTCTATGCGGTGCTGCGGGGTACCTCCGATCCGGACCGCATCTACGTCGTCTCCGGTCACTACGACTCGCGCAACAGCGACACCCTCGACATCCACGCCCCCGCCCCCGGCGCCAACGACGACGGCAGTGGTACAGCCGTATCGATCGAATGTGCCCGCGTGCTCAGCAAGCGCAAATTCCCTGCGACCATCATCTTTCTCACCGTCGCCGGAGAGGAGCAGGGCCTGTACGGTAGCCGTCACTTCGCCCAAACGGCCATGTCCAAAGGCTGGAAGATCGACGCCGTCCTCAACAACGACATCGTGGGCGGCGACAGGAACAAGGGCCAGGACCCGAACATCGTGCGCGTGTTTTCCGAGGGCGTTCCCACCGCCGCGAACGAGAAGGATCTCCGCCTCATCCGTGCCTTGGGCGGCGAGAACGATTCCCCCTCGCGCCAGCTGGCTCGCTACGTCCGCGAGACCGCCAGGAAGTATCTCCCTGGCCGTTTTGGCCCCAAAATGGTCTTGCGGCGCGACCGCTACCTCCGAGGCGGGGATCACATCTCATTTAACGAGGCCGGCTATGCCGCCGTCCGCTTTACGGAATACCGCGAAGATCACAATCATCAACATCAGAACCTTCGCACCGAAAACGGCATCGAATATGGAGACCTGCCGAAGTTCGTGGACTTCGACTATGTGGCCAATGTGGCCCGGCTGAACGCGGCTGTGCTGGCTTCCCTGGCTTCGGCGCCCGCAGCGCCGGGCAAGGTCCGGCTTCTGACCAGGAATCTGGAAAACGATTCCACCATCGAGTGGGAGGCGTCGCCGGCCGCGACTGGCTACGAGGTCCTGTGGCGGCCGACCACCGCACCGGAGTGGGAGAACGTGGAACCGGTCGGCAACGTGACCCATGCCGCGCTGCCCCGCTCCAAGGACAACGTCTTTTTCGCCGTCCGGTCGGCCGATAAGCAGGGTCACCGCAGCTTGCCCGTGGTCCCAGAGCCGGAGCGGTGAACCAGGGACGCTGTGTCAGGGCACGGCTTTAGCCGTGCTGTAACGATCGTAACGAGAATGCGGCTTTAGCCGCTGGGATTCGCCCTTTAGGAAGAGAATGCCCATACGTCCAACCCGTTTTCGCAGTGGCGGCAGCATGCCGCTGAGCTTTCCCCCGTTCACCAAGGCGGTCAAATGGCTCATCCTCATCAACACCGCCATTTTCGTTCTTGCCAAGTTTCTTCGGGCTGTGATGCCGGGGGTAGCCGCCTATTTGGATTATGGCGAGCTAGTTCCGGCGGCCGTCGTCCACGGTCATGTTTACCAGCTTCTGACCTACTCGTTTCTTCACAGCGGTCTTGGGCACATCTTCTTCAACATGCTGACGCTGTGGTTCATCGGCGCGCTGCTCGAGTCGGACCGTGGAACGCGCTGGTTCCTCCAGCTCTACTTCGTGGGCGTGATTGGCGCAGCGCTCACCACCATCGCGCTCGCTTATATAGGGTTTCTGCGCCTCCGGCCCGACACTGCGACCGTCGGCGCATCCGGCGCCATCTATGCCCTGCTGATCGGCGTCGCCGTCCTCATGGGCGAGATGGAATTCTGGATGTTCCCGCTTCCCTTCCACATCAAGGCCAAGTACATGGCCGCTATCTGGATCCTGATCGCGCTGCTTGGGTCGCTGAGCGGCGGCGGCGACATCGCCTATGTCGCGCACCTGGGCGGCATCTTCTTCGGCTACGGATTCGTAAAGCTGTTCCCCCGGCGCGCTCCTGTGGGCTCCGCGTCGGAGAAGTATTTCGGCCTGCGCAACTGGTATTACCGCTGGAAGCGCCGCCGCGCCACCCGCAAGTTCGAGGTCTACATGCGCAAGCACGACCGCACCGTTTACTTCGACGAGTACGGCAATTACATCGGTCCGGGGAACGACAAGGACTCCGACAAGGGCGACGGCGAGCACCGCGGGCCATGGGTCAATTGATTGCGCTTGGCGAGCGGGAGCCCGCAATCATCCTGAGCGGCTTTAGCTGCGAAGGAACTCTACAGGTATTTGATCAGAACCACTTCGTTGTGCCTCTCGTTGTAGATCAGCTCATCCACGATGCTGCTGGCCAGCAGGATGCCGAACCCACCCGGACGCAGCCCTTTCTCTTCGCGCACCTTCATATGCGCCGTGGGGTCGCCGGGATGGGCCACAGCGGCGTGCTCCAGGTGCTTGAACGTGAACCCTGCACCCGGATCTGCGATGCGGTACATCAGCATTTTGTTCGCGCGCAGGTAGGCGATCCGCACCTTGCGTGTGGGGTCGAACCGCCCACCCCACTCCACGGCGTTGAGCAGCATCTCGCGGAACGCCTGGCCGACCGAGTCGCGCACTTCCTCCGGCAGGTCGCCCCTTACCTGGCTCATGAACGTCGTGATGCGCTCCGCCGTCGGGCGGTGGCAGGGCACCAGGAGTTCCACCCAGTGCGGCTTGGCTGAGATCACCTCGATCGGAGGGACGTTCTCGTTCAGCGCGTTCCCCACCATCTGTACCAGCGCCCGCAGCGAGAACGGCTTGGGCACGAACTGGTACACCTGCTCCCGCATCGCTTGCAGCACCGTCTCCTGCGCCGTGTCCGCGGTGATCACGATGACCTTCGGCTTGTGCGACGTCTTCTGCAGCCTCTCCATCACCTCGAAGCCGTCCATGATGGGCATGCGGATGTCGAGAATCAGCAGGTCGTAGTGCCGGCGTTCCAGTTCATCCAGCGCTTCCCGGCCGTTGAACGCCGTGGCCGCCTGGAACCCGGCCTGGTCTACCAGCTTGGCCAGCGCCGTCGCCAGCGTGACGTCGTCCTCGGCGATCAGCACCTTCTTCGCTTTGGGTACGGTTTCCGTGCTCATGTAGCGCGCATTTTGCTCTGAAACGCAGTCTGCCGCAAGCGGGCCCTTGCTATCATTTCGCTAGGGCGCAGGCGTGGCGTCCCACTGGAGTTCGTCCATCCGCTCGGTCACCGATTCCATATCGCAGAGCAGCCCCATCCGCTGCCAGCAGCGATGGACATCGGGATCCTCGTGCGCTTCGCTCCGTGTCTGCTCCGACTTCCAGTACCGCAGGTGGATAAAGCGACGCGGATTCTTTCGGTCTCGGTACAGCAGGTCGCGGCTGTAATTCTTTCGCCGTAGCATGGAATAGAACTCTCGCACGGTCGCGAGGAGCTCGTCTTCCTTCCCTTCATGGGCCACAAAAATGGCCATGGCCAGGATATCCATTTGTTCTCTCCGTTAGTGCTTTTTCCGCTCGGGCAGCGGTCGCAGCCGCGGAACGCGGCGCCGGTCCGGCGGCCCGGTGTCCGCTGCGCCCACCACGTGCAGCCGCATGAAATTCGTCGAGCCGGACGATCGCTGCGTGCCGGCTACGATCCCCATCACGTCCCCGGGATGCACCGCGCCGATCCCCAACAGCTCGTTTTCGGCCACCCGCAACATGTCTTCGGCCGAAGGTGCGTGCTCGCACAACGTCGGTTGCACGCCCCACAACATGGTCATCCGGTTGCACACTGCCTGGTTCGCGGTGAAAGCGAAGATGTGCGCTTTGGGCCGGAATTTCGAGATTAGCCGCGCTGTCGTGCCTGTCTCCGTGAACACGGCGATGGCCCGCATCTCCAGGTCCTGCGCCGCATGCGCCACCGATTCGCAGATCGTCTCCTGGATGGAGAGCCGCCGCACGTTGCTCAGCCTGCGGTGCGGGATCTGCTCCAGGATGTGGCTTTCCGACTCGGCGATGATCCTCGCCATCATGGCCACGGCCTCGCGGGGATATTTCCCGCTGGCGGACTCCGCCGACAGCATCACCGCATCCGACCCGTCGAAGATCGCGTTCGCCACATCGCTGGCTTCGGCGCGTGTCGGCCGCGGATTCTCCACCATGGACTCCAGCATCTGCGTCGCCGTGATCACCGGCTTCCGCCACTCCGACGCCCGGCGGATGATGTGCTTTTGCATCACCGGCACCTTCTCCGCCGGCACCTCCACACCCAGGTCGCCGCGCGCCACCATCACCCCATCGGCGGCGTCAAAGATCTCTTCCAGGTGCTCGATGGCCTGGGGCTTTTCCAGCTTCGCGATCACCGGGACGCTTCCGCCCTTCGCGGCGATGTACTTCTTGGCCGCCAGCACGTCGTCCGCCGTGCGGATGAAGGACACCGCCACCGCGTCCACATCGTGCTTCAGCCCGAAGGCCAGGTCCACCATGTCCTTTTCCGAGAGCGAGGGTACGCTCATCGCGGTGCCCGGCAGGTTGATGCCCTTGTGCTCGCCCAGCATCCCGCCGTTCACCACCTCGCAGGCGACGTCGGCGCCGCGCACCGCTCTCACCCGCAGTTCGATGAGTCCGTCCGCCAGCAGGATCCGCGACCCCGGCTCCACATCCCGTGCCAGGTTCGGATACGTGGTCGCGAGCAGCGTCGCCGTGCCCGCGATGTCGCGCGGCGTGATGGTGACGTGCGACCCCGCCTTCAGCGCCACTGGCGTGCGTTGCTTCAGCCGTCCGGTGCGGATCTTCGGCCCTTGCAGGTCTTGCAGGATGCAGATCGGCCGGCCTTCTTTTTCCGCCGCCTTCCGTACTCGCTCGATCACCCGCGCGTGCTCCTCGTGCGTCCCGTGCGAGAAGTTCAGGCGCGCCACGTCCATGCCCAACCGCATCAGCTCGCGCAGCATCGCCTCCGAGCTGCTCGACGGCCCGATGGTGCAAACGATCTTTGCCTTGCGCCAGGAGCGCGGCTGCGTGTTCCCCGCCCCCGCACCTCTGGCCTGTTCCTGGGTTCCATTCAGTCTCATCAGTGTCTGACTAGCGTACCTGAAGTTCCTGCTCTTGTACCGGAGGATCCCCGTTGGACAGCACTGTCTTGGGGAACACTTGCGCGTTGAACTCCGCCCCCAGCAGGACGATCACCGCGATGATGTACATCCACACCAGCAGCGCGATGCTGGTCGCCAGCGACCCGTAGATGATGCTGTAAGTCGAGAAGTGCCGCAGGTACCAGCCGAACAGGTAGGTCGCCGGGAACCACAGCGCCGTCGCCAGTCCTGCGCCCGGCAACGCGTTATGCCACGGGTCGGTCCGCGGGATCGCCCAGTGATAAATGAGCTGCAGCACCGCCACGCTGGTCGCTACCGCGATCAGCCATCGTCCGAACGTCCACAGCGCCAGGATGTAGAAGCCAAACTCATGGCCGCCGTGGAACACCATCCAGGTCTCGATCTGGTTCCCGAAGACCACCAGCACGGTCGCGAACAGCATGGGAACGAATGTCAAGAAGACGAGGAAGAATGCGACCAACCTCTCTTTCACCAGCCCCCACGTCTTGGGCAACCCGAAAGCCTTGCGGAATCCCTCCATCCACGAGATGAAGATGCCGGAGGCCGTCCACAGTGTGATCAGCGAGGTGGGGATCAGCGTGCCCAGCGGGCGGTGCTGCGCAGTCTCGAAGTAGCGCATCGCCGTGCCCCCGCCGGAGGGCAGGATCTGGCCGATGGCGTACGACACCTGGAGGACGTACTCGCCCGTCCCTTCCGTCGCCGCCGCAATGGAGGCCACCACCAGCAGCGCCGGGAACAGCGTCAGGATCGACGAGTACGCCGCTGCCTTGGCGATGGCAAACACGTCGTGCTGCAGCGACTTCCATAGCGCCATTCGCAGTGGCCGTAGGATTCGCACCATAGGCCGAACTAGGGTATCGGAACCCTTGCCCCTTTGTCAGTTACCGTCTTCGAGCCTCACAACGCGACGCGGGGGCTTTCGCCCCCGCGCTGACGACTGTTTCTAGCTTGTCCTGAGCGAAGCGAAGGAACTGCCGGCCGACGACTATTCGGCCGCCATTTCTTCCGTTTCGCCTTCGTGCCGCAGCAGCTCCAGCGCGCGCTCGGCTTCCTCGTATTCGCGCGAGACCTGCTCCTGCACCTTGGCCGCCTGCTCCTCGAGCTCGGGCGACAGGCGCACGTTGCGGTAGTACTCCATGCCCGTGCCCGCCGGGATCAGGCGTCCGACGATCACGTTTTCCTTCAGGCCGCGCAGGTGGTCCACCGCGCCCTGGATCGACGCCTCGGTCAGCACGCGCGTCGTCTCCTGGAACGAGGCCGCGGAGATGAACGAATCCGTCGAAAGCGACGCCTTGGTGATGCCCAGCAGCAGCGGACGGCCCGTGGCCGGCTTGCTGCCCTGTGCGATCACCCGTTCGTTCTCCTCGCGGAAGCGGAATTTGTCCACCTGTTGCTCCAGCAGGAACTGGGTGTCGCCCACGTCCTCCACCTTCACCCAGCGCATCATCTGGCGCACGATCACCTCGATATGCTTGTCCGAGATGTTCACGCCCTGCAGCCGGTAGACCTCCTGGATCTCGTTCACCAGGTAGGACTGGAGTTCCTTCTCGCCCAGCACCGCCAGGATGTCGTGCGGGTTGAGCGGCCCGTCCATCAGCGGCTCGCCCGCGCGCACGCGCTCGCCTTCCTGCACGTTCACGTGCACGCCACGCGGCACCTGGTACTCCTTCTCCGTGCCGTTGTCAGCCACCACGTGGATCTTGCGGTAGCCTTTGGTGATCTCGCCGAACTTGACCGCGCCGTCGATCTCGCTGATGACCGCGGTTTCGCGCGGCTTGCGCGCCTCGAACAGCTCCACCACGCGCGGCAGGCCGCCCGTGATGTCCTTGGTCTTGGTGGTTTCGCGCGGGATCTTGGCCAGCACGTCGCCCGGATACACCGTGTCGCCGTCCTGCACCATGAGGTGGGCGCGTGACGGCATCAGGTACCGCTTGTTGGTCTTGCCCTTCACCACGATGGCCGGCTGGCGCTTCTCATCCGGTGATTCCGCGACCACGTGCCGCGACAGGCCCGTGACCTCGTCCACTTCTTCGTGCAGCGTGATGCCTTCCTGCAGGTCCTTGAAGGTCGCCGTGCCCCCGATCTCGGTCAGGATCGAGAACGTGTACGGGTCCCATTCAACCAGCACCTGGCCCATGGCGACCTGCGCTCCTTCTTCGACCTTGACCTTGGCGCCGTACACCACCGAGTAGCGCTCCTTCTCGCGCAACTTGTCGTCCAGCACGGTGATGGAACCGTTGCGGTTCATCACCACCAGGTGGCCTTCCTTGGCGCGCACCGTCTGCATGTTGACGAAGCGCACCGTGCCATTGTTCTTGGCCTCCAGGCGCGACTGCTCGCTCACCCGCGACGCCGTTCCACCGATGTGGAAGGTGCGCATGGTGAGCTGCGTGCCCGGTTCGCCGATGGACTGCGCCGCAATGACGCCGGTAGCCTCGCCCAGTTCGACCAGGCGCCCGGACGCCAGGTTGCGTCCGTAGCAGGCCACGCACACCCCGCGTTTCGATTCGCAGGTCAGTACCGAACGGATCTTCACCCGCTCGATGCCGGCATCCTGGATCGCTCCCGCCAGGTCTTCGGTGACCTCCTGGTTCACGTCCACGATGACGTTGCCTTCGTAGTCCTTGATCTTCTCCAGCGACACGCGGCCTACGATGCGGTCGCGCAGCGGCTCGATGATCTCGCCGGACTCGACGATACTGCCGACGTAGATGCCGTCCAGCGTGCCGCAGTCGCCCTCGCTCACGATCACGTCCTGGGCCACGTCCACCAGGCGGCGGGTCAAGTAGCCCGAGTCCGCCGTCTTCAGCGCCGTGTCAGCCAGGCCCTTGCGCGCGCCGTGGGTCGAGATGAAGTACTCCAGCACCGTCAGCCCCTCGCGGAAGTTTGCCGTGATGGGGTGTTCGATGATCTCGCCCGACGGCTTGGCCATCAGGCCGCGCATACCCGAGAGCTGGCGAATCTGCTGTTTCGATCCGCGGGCGCCCGAGTCCGCCATGACGTAGATGGGGTTGATCTGCCCCGTCTTGTCCTGGTCTTGCATCACGCTGAACATCTCGTCCGCCACCAGCTCGGTGACGTTCGACCAGATCTCGATCACTTTGTTGTAGCGCTCGCCGTTGGTGATGGCGCCGTCCAGGTACTGCTGCTGCACGGCGATCACCTGCTTCTCGGCGTTCTTCACCAGGTCCACTTTGTCCTTGGGGATGAGCATGTCGTCGATGCCGATCGACAGGCCCGCCCGCGTCGCGAACTGGAAGCCCAGGTCCTTGATGCCATCCAGCATCTTCACCGTGGTCTCCAGCCCGAAGCGCAGGTAGCAGTAGTTCACCAGCGCTCCGATACCCTTCTTCTTCAGCAGGCCGTTGATGTACGGGAAGCCTTCCGGCAGGTGATCGTTCAGGATCACGCGCCCGACCGTGGTGTTGATGAAGTTGCGCTCGAATTTGACCGGCTCGGTGTGCAGCACGTCCTGGTCGTCGTACGCGGTCGTGAGGTCGATGACCTCGCCCGTGTAACGAAGACGGACCGGCGTCAGCGTCTCGACCTCCTTCGCTTCCAGCGCCAGCAGCACCTCGTCGATGTTGGCAAAGGCGCGGCCTTCACCCTTGGCGCCCTGCTTGGACTTGGTCAGGTAGTAGAGGCCGAGCACCATGTCCTGCGTGGGCACCGTGATGGGCTGCCCGGACGCCGGCGACAGGATGTTGTGCGAGCTCAGCATGAGCACGCTGGCCTCGATCTGCGCCTCCGGCGACAGCGGAATGTGGACCGCCATCTGGTCGCCGTCGAAGTCGGCGTTGAATGCCGTGCACACCAGCGGGTGGATCTTGATCGCCTTGCCTTCCACCAGCACCGGCTCGAAGGCCTGGATGCCCAGCCGGTGCAGCGTGGGAGCGCGGTTCAGCAGCACCGGGTGGTCCTTGATGACCTCTTCCAGGATGTCCCAGACCACCGGCACCTGCTGTTCCACCATCTCCTTCGCCTGCTTGATGGTGGTGCACTGGCCGGTCTGTTCCAGCCGGTGGTAGATGAACGGCTTGAACAGCTCCAGCGCCATCTTCTTGGGCAGGCCGCACTGGTGCAGCTTCAGCTCGGGGCCGACCACGATGACCGAGCGGCCCGAGTAATCCACGCGCTTGCCCAGCAGGTTCTGGCGGAAGCGGCCCTGCTTGCCCTTGAGCGTGTCGGAAAGCGACTTGAGCGGTCGGTTGTTGGCCCCGCGCAGCACCCGGCCGCGCCGGCCGTTATCGAACAGCGCGTCCACCGCCTCTTGCAGCATGCGCTTCTCGTTGCGCACGATGACTTCGGGCGCGTGCAGGTCCATCAGCTTCTTCAGCCGGTTATTGCGGTTGATCACCCTCCGGTACAGGTCGTTCAGGTCGCTGGTGGCGAACCGCCCGCCATCCAGAGGCACCAGGGGACGCAGCTCCGGCGGGATCACCGGGATCACGTCCAGGATCATCCACTGCGGCTTGTTCCCGCTCTTGCGGAAGGCCTCGACCACCTTCAAGCGCTTGGCGTACTTCAACCGCTTCTGCACCGAGGTCTCGTGCTTCATCTTCTCCCGCAGTTCGGCGGAGAGGGTCTCGACCTCGACCCGCTTGAGCAGCTCTTTGATCGCCTCGGCGCCCATCATGGCCTTGAAGCCCGTGGGCCGGTACTGCTGATCGAGCTCGCGGAAGCGCGCCTCTTCCTTGATGATCTCGCGGTCTTTCACCGGCGCATCGCCCGGCTCCACCGTTACGTAGGCCTCAAAGTACAGCACCGACTCCAGGTCCCGCAGCGAGATGTCGAGCAGGTGCCCGATGCGGCTCGGTAGGCCCTTGAAGAACCACACGTGCGAGCACGGCGAGGCCAGCTCGATGTGTCCCAGCCGCTCGCGCCGCACCTTCGACAGCGTGACCTCGACGCCGCACTTGTCGCAGATCACCCCGCGGTGCTTCATCCGCTTGTACTTTCCGCACAGGCACTCCCAGTCCGTGACCGGACCGAAGATGCGGGCGCAGAACAGGCCGTCCCGCTCCGGCTTGAAGGTGCGGTAGTTGATCGTTTCCGGCTTCGTCACTTCTCCGTGGGACCAGCTCCGGATCTTCTCCGGCGACGCCAGGCTGATGCGGATCGAGTCGAAGTCCGTGATGGTATTCCCCAGATCGAACGGGCTCGTGCGGTACAAGGTGTCCTCCGTTTGCGACGCCTACGCGCGCCGCCAGCGGCTCCATCAAGAAGTGCTTAATACTCAGCACTCAGATCCTGCCGCCCGTCGTTGAGGAGCCAGAACAACGGGCGCTGCGAATTCAAAATTCTGTCCGGGTCGTCCGTCGCTGCCGACGGGCGACCCTCGGCTAATCCGCCGCTGCCGGCGCCGCCGGTTTCTTCTGCGTGATGATCAGCTCCACGTCCAGGCACAGCGACTGCAGCTCGCGGATGAGCACGTTGAACGACTCCGGCACACCCGGCTCGATCGCCGCCTCGCCCTTGACGATGGCCTCGTAGATCTTCGTGCGGCCATACACGTCGTCGGACTTGGCGGTCAGCAGCTCTTGCAGGATGTACGCCGCGCCGTAGGCTTCCAGCGCCCAGACTTCCATTTCCCCGAAGCGCTGTCCGCCGAACTGCGCCTTGCCGCCCAGCGGCTGCTGCGTGATCAGCGAGTACGGGCCGATGGACCGGGCGTGGATCTTGTCGTCCACCAGGTGCGACAGCTTGAGCATGTAGATGTAGCCCACGGTGACCGGCTGTTCGAACTTCTCGCCCGTCATGCCGTCGTAGAGGTCCGTCTTGCCCGACGTCGGCAGCCCCGCCTCTTCCAGCAGCGCCTTGATCTCGTGCTCTTTCGCGCCGTCGAACACCGGCGATGCGAAGTAGGCGCCCTTCTCCATGCCCTTGCCGATGGATTCCACCTGGTCGTCGTCCAAGTCGGCGAGTTCGTCCACGAACGGCGTGCCCTTGAAGATGTTCTTCAGTTCGCGCCGGATCATCTCCGCGCGCGAGTTCTCCTTCATCAGACGGCTGATGCGCGCGCCCAGCTCGTGGCCCGCCCAACCCAGATGCGTTTCCAGGATCTGTCCCACGTTCATGCGGCTGGGGACGCCCAGCGGGTTCAGCACGATCTCCACCGGCGTGCCGTCCGACAGGTACGGCATGTCCTCGTCCGGCAGGATGCGCGCGATCACGCCCTTGTTCCCGTGACGGCCCGCCATCTTGTCGCCCACGCTCAGCTTGCGCTTCATGGCGATGTACACCTTCACCAGCTTGATGACGCCCGGCGGCAACTCATCGCCCTTTTGCAGCTTCGCGATCTTCTCGTTGACGATCTTGCGCAGCACGTCGATCTGCCGCGAGGTCATCTCCTCGATCTCGTCGATCTGCTCGTTGACCCGCGGGTCTTTGTCCGCGAACTTGATGCGCTTCAGGTTGCGCGTCGAGATGCGCTCGATGGTCTCCCGGTCCAGCACCGTCCCCTTGGTCAGCAGGCGCTTGTTGGTGCGCTCGTCGTGCAGGTCGGCCTGCACTTCCTTGTTGCCCAGGATCGCTTCCAGGCGCTTCAACCGCTCGTCGGTCAGGATCCGGATCTCGTCCGAGAGGTTCTTCTCCAGCTTCTCGACCTGCATCGCCTCGATCGACTTGGCGCGCTCGTCCTTCTCCTGCCCCTTGCGGGAGAAGATCTTCACGTCCACGATCGTGCCCTCGATGCCCGGCGGGCAGGTCAGCGACGCGTCGCGCACGTCCCCGGCCTTCTCGCCGAAGATGGCGCGCAGCAGCTTCTCTTCCGGCGTGAGCTGGGTCTCGCCCTTGGGCGTGACCTTGCCCACCAGGATGTCGCCCGCCTTCACCGTCGCGCCGATGCGGATGATGCCGCTCTCGTCCAGGTCGCGCAGCGCCGACTCGCTCACGTTCGGGATGTCGCGCGTGATCTCTTCCGGTCCCAGCTTCGTGTCGCGCGCCTCGATCTCGAACTCTTCGATGTGGATCGAAGTGTAGTAGTCCTCTTTCACCAGTTTTTCCGAGACCAGGATCGCGTCCTCGAAGTTGTAGCCGCGCCACGGCATGAAGGCGACCAGCACGTTGCGGCCCAGCGCCAGCTCTCCGTGATCGGTGCACGGGCCGTCGGCCACCACGTGTCCCTTGGCCACGCGCTGACCTTTCTTCACGATCGGCTTCTGGTTGATGCAGGTGTTCTGGTTGGAGCGCTTGAACTTGGTCAGCGTGTAGATGTCGCTGCCCACCTCGCGGGAGAGCTGCCCCGGATGGTGCTCGCCCTCGACGCGCACGATCACGCGCTCGGAGTCCACCGAATCCACGATGCCGGCGCGCCGCGCCAGCACCACCGCGCCCGAATCGCGCGCCGTTACGCCTTCCATGCCCGTGCCCACCAGCGGCGCTTCCGCCCGCAGCAGCGGCACCGACTGGCGCTGCATGTTCGCGCCCATCAATGCGCGGTTCGCGTCGTCATGCTCCAGGAACGGCACCAGCGACGCCGCCACGCTCACCAGTTGCTTCGGGCTGACGTCGATGTAGTCCACCTCGTCCCGCGGCACCAGCACGAAGTTGCCTGCCTTGCGCGCGTTCACCAGCTCGGCGACCACCTTGCCCTTGTCGTCCAGCTCCACGTTCGCCTGCGCGATCACGTGCCGGTCCTCCTCCCACGCGGAAAGGTAGAAGGAGTACGGCTCGAAATCGATCTGCCGGCGCCGCCGTTCCTTCAGGTCGGCGTTGGACTTCTGCACGTCGTGCTTCTCGATGTGGTCGCCCACGCGGTGATCGCTGTCGCCCGCGTTCACGACGGTCACGAAGTCGAGCACGCGTCCGGACTTCACCCGCCGGTACGGCGACTCGATGAACCCGTAGTCATTGATCCGCGCGTAGCACGACAGCGACGAGATCAGGCCGATGTTCGGGCCTTCCGGCGTCTCGATGGGGCAGATGCGCCCGTAGTGCGTCGGGTGCACGTCTCGCACCTCGAATCCCGCGCGCTCGCGGCTCAACCCGCCCGGACCCAGCGCGGAGAGGCGCCGCTTGTGCGTGATCTCCGACAGCGGGTTGGTCTGGTCCATGAACTGCGAGAGCTGCGAGCTCCCGAAGAACTCGCGGATCGCCGCCATCACCGGCTTGGCGTTCACCAGGTCGTGCGGCATGGCCGTCGACATCTCCTGGTACACGCTCATCTTTTCCTTGATGGCGCGTTCCATGCGCACCAGGCCGATGCGGAACTGGTTCTCCAGCAGCTCGCCCACCGCGCGCACGCGGCGGTTGCCCAGGTGATCGATGTCGTCCACGGTGCCGATGCTCTTGCGCAGCTTCAGCAGGTAGCGGATCGTCCCGTAAAAGTCCTCGGGCTCCAGCGTGCGGTTGTCCAGGTTCGTGGCGTCGTTCTTCTCGAACAGCTTGATGTTGAACTTCAGCCGGCCCACGCGAGAGAAGTCGTACTTCCGCGGATCGAAGAACATGCCGTGGAAGAGCGAGGTCGCGGTGTCCAGCGTTGGCGGGTCGCCCGGCCGCAGCTTGCGGTAGATCTCGATCAGCGCTTCCTGCGGCGTCTTGACGTTGTCGCGGCGCAGGGTCGCCGACAGCACCGTGCCCACGTCGTCGCGCTCGGGGAAGAACACGTGGATCTCGGCGATGCCGGCGTCCATCAGCTTGGCCAGCTTGTCGGCCGTGATCTCCGAATTCGACTCCAGCAGGACCTCGCCCGTGTTCGTGTCCACGATGTCGGCCGCGGTGTACGCGCCTTCCAGGTCGGTCGCGTCCACCTCGACCTCGGTGAGCTTCGCCTTCTGGATCTCTTTCAGGATGGCGGGCGTGATCTTGCGGCCAGAGTGCGCGATCTCCTCGCCCGACTTCGACTTGATGCTGTGCGCCAGCTTCAGCCCCAGCAGGTTCGTCGCCCGCTCCACGCCCGGCTCCAGCGTCCAATAGAGCTTCTTTTCCTTCAGCGCGATCTTGTCCACCGTGTAGAACGTGCGCAGGATGTCCTCATCCGAGCGCAGCCCCAGCGCGCGCAGGAAGATGGTGCCCAGGAACTTCCGCTTGCGGTCGATGCGAACGTACAGGATGTTCTTCTGGTCGTACTCGAATTCCACCCAGCTCCCGCGGTAGGGGATGATCTTGCCCAGGAAGTAAGTCCGGTTGTTGGCGGTCTCGAAGAACACTCCCGGCGAGCGGTGCAACTGGCTGACGATCACGCGCTCCGTGCCGTTGATGATGAACGTGCCGTTCTGCGTCATCAGCGGGATGTCGCCGAAGAAGACTTCCTGCTCCTTGATGTCGCGGATCGACTTGTTGCCGGTCTCCGGGTCCTTTTCGAAGATGGTCAGGCGGATGGTGACCTTCAGCGGCGCGGAGTAGGTCATGCCGCGCTCTTCGCACTCGGTCACGTCGTACTTCAGTTGCAGGCCCACCGGGTCGCCGCACTTGTTGCAGAAGTCCGGTGTGTTGGCGTTGTAGGTCCCGCACTTGGTGCACAGCACCTCGCCCGGGTGGAACGGGTCGGTGATCACCGTCGAGCCGCAGTTCCGGCAGGTGGTGCGCAGGTGGTGCAGCCCCTTCAGGTGGCCGCACTTGCACTCCCAGTTCCCGATGGCATAGTCCACGAACTGGAGTTCCGACACCTTGCGGAAATCCTCGATGGGGAAAACGGACTGGAAGACCGCCTGCAATCCCGCATCGTCGCGCTCGCTGGGCAGCCGATCCATCTGCAGAAAGTGATCGTAGGAGCGCTTTTGCACCTCGATCAGGTTCGGGATCTGGATGGTCGCCGGGATCTTGGAAAAATCGAGCCGCTTGCGGAAGACGTTGCTTTTGTTCGGCATTCCTTACTCCTAAGTTGTGTCCCCTTGCGGGACCAGGTCCTGTCTCTCGCCAGGACGAACCGGCCGTCGCAGCCCGGTGAAACTACAGGAAAAAGCACTCGCGCCTGCGGAGACATATCTCCCCGTAGGCGCCGTTCCAGGCGCTCAGCCTTGATTCAATTGTGTGTTTCCGCGCCGTGTGTGCTGGCCTGCCCTTGCCGGCGGTGAGGCCGGCACGAAAAATCTTGTGTGAAGGCGGTAAGGATTAGACGTCCTCGCCACCTCCACGGATTCAGAGTTCGCCTGCTGTGCGATCCTTCGCGCCAAAGGCGCCCAGGATGACCGCGGCGGGCTCAAACGCCCGCCCAACGCGGTCACTTCACCTCGACCGTCGCTCCAGCTTCCGTGAACTTCTTCTTGATCGTCTCGGCCTCATCCTTGGAGACGCCCTCTTTCACTGTCTTGGGGGCGCCATCCACCAGGTCCTTGGCTTCCTTCAGGCCCAGGCTGGTGACTTCGCGGACGGCCTTGATCACGTTGATCTTGTTTGCGCCCACTTCCTTCAGGACGACCGCGAACTCGGTCTTCTCTTCCGCCGGGGCCGCTGCCGCTGCCGCGCCGCCGCCCGCCACCATCACCGGGGCCGCCGCCGCTGCCGAGACGCCGAGACGCTCCTCGAGCTTCTTCACGAGCTGCGCCGCGTCCAACAGGCTCAGCCCTACAATCTGTTCTTCCAACTGCTGCAGATCCGCCATTGTCTGTTCTCCTAATCCTTCGTTATCGATTGTGCTGAATCGTTATCTGCTGACGCCGTTTCCAGTCCACCGCCTACCAGACAATAGGCCGCGGAACACGTGCCAACCGATAACCGAACCCTTCGCCAGCTCACCGCACCCGCAAACTGGCTGAACCTGACTGAGTACTGAGTACCGAGTACTACGCGGACGCGGCTTCCGCCGCCTCCTTGAACTTTTTCTCCTTCACTCCCTGGTTGATCACGACGGCCACGTCGCGCCCAACGGCGTTCATCACCGTCACCAGCCGCTGCGCCGGAGCGTTGATCAGGAAGAGCAGCTTGGAGAAGACTTCTTCGCGCGACGGCATGGTGGCCAAGTTGTCCAGCGTCTTCGGCGGCATCACCTTGCCTTCCAGCACCACCGCCTTGAAGCTGACCTCCGGATTGTCCTTGGCGTACTTCTGCAGCGCCTTGGCCAGCGCCACCGGGTCGCCCGAGGTGTAGGCGATCGAGGTCACGCCCTTCAGACCCTTCAGCGCCTCCTCCACCTTGGTGCCTTTGGCCGCGCGCGTGGCCAGCGTGTTCTTCACCACGCGGTACTTCGCACCCGCGCCTCGGATGGTCTTGCGCAGCTCCTCGGCCTGCGCCGCCTTCAGCTTCGAGAACGTCGCCAGTACTGCTGTCTCGGCGCCGCTGAGCTCCTTGCCCAACTCCTCTGCCTGCTCGATCTTCTTCGCTTTCGTGACCGCCATTGTCAGTTCCTTTGTGTCGGCGGCGTCCCGCCGCCGTTCAATTCCTTTCGGCGATCCCGGCGCTCCCGGCGATCACCCGATCCCGGCGATTCTTACGCCTTGGCCGCTGCCTCGACCGGCGCCACATCGATCTGGATCCCGGGACCCATGCTCGAGGAGAGTGTCGCCCCCTTGATGTACTTGCCCTTGGCCGCTACCGGCTTCGCCTTGATGATGCTCGTGATCACCGTCATCGCGTTCTCGATCAACTTCTCCGCGGCGAACGACATCTTGCCCACCGGCACGTGCACCAGCGCCGTCTTGTCGGTGCGGAACTCGACCTTGCCCGCCTTCACTTCCTGCACCGCGCGCGCCACGTCGAAGGTCACCGTCCCCGTCTTCGGGTTGGGCATCAGGCCTCGCGGGCCCAGCACTTTGCCCAGCTTGCCCACCGACTTCATCATGTCGGGGGTGGCCACCACGGCGTCGTAGTCGGTCCAGTTCTCCTTCTGGATCTTCTCCACCATATCTTCCCCGCCCACGATGTCGGCGCCCGCCGCCTCGGCTTCCTTCGCTTTGTCGGCTCCGCAGATGACCAGGACTTTCTTCGACTTGCCCAGCCCGTGCGGCAGCACCACCGTGCCCCGCACCATCTGGTCCGCGTGTTTCGGATCGACACCCAGACGCAGCGTCACTTCCACCGTCTCGTCGAACTTCGCGAACTTGACCTTCTGTAGCAGAGGCACGGCTTCGCTGAGCACGTACGGCCGCCTCTCCACCGCCTGCCTCGCCTTCGTGATGTTCTTCCCCGCTTTTCTCATTTCTTGCTCTCCGTCTCCCACCGCCCCGCATTATTCCGCGTGCCGTGGTCATCTCGACTTGCTTCCAAACCCTTCAGCAGTGTCATCCCGAACGGCTTTCAGCCGTGAGGGACCTGCTTTCCTTACGCCGTCACCTCGATGCCCATCGACCGCGCCGTTCCCTTCACGCTCTTCACGGCTGCATCTAACGACGCCGCATTCAGGTCCGGCATCTTCTGCTTGGCGATCTCCTCGACCTGCTTCTCGGTGACCTTGCCCACCTTCTCTTTGTTGGGCGCTCCCGACCCCTTGGCGATGCCGGCCGCGCGCTTCAGCAGGATCGATGCCGGCGGCGTCTTCGTGATGAAGGTGAACGACCGGTCGCTATAGACCGACACCACCACCGGGATGATCAGCCCATCCAGCTCGCGCGCGTTGGTCCGGGCGTTGAACTGCTTGCAGAACTCCATGATATTGATCTGCGCCTGGCCCAGGGCTGGGCCCACGGGCGGCGCCGGGGTCGCCTTCCCCGCCGCGATCTGCAACTTCACCTGCCCTGTTACCTTCTTCGCCATTCCTGTTTACCTTTTCCTTTGTGTCATCCCGAACCGCCTTAGCGGTGAGGGACCTGCTTTCCCCGTCCCGATCCCGAGCCTAGGATTTTCGGTCTCGGCTTTTCGGGACTGTTTTCTTGCCTAGCTACTAGCTGCCGGCTACTGACTACTCTTAAGCAACCTTCTCCACCTGCCCGAATTCCAGCTCCACCGGGGTGCTCCGCCCGAAGATCGTCACCATCACCTTCAGCGTCTCGCGGTCCTCGTTCACCTCGTCCACCACTCCGGTGAACGTCGCGAACGGGCCCTCGGTGATCCGTACCGATTCGTTCTTCTCGAACTTGACCTTGAGCTTGGGCTTGTCCTTGCCGATGTTGACGCGGTAGACGATGTGGTTGACTTCTTCGTCGCTCAGCGGGGTCGGGTCGTTCGCCGTCCCCACGAAGCCGGTGACGCGCGGCGTCGATTTCACCACGTGCCACACCTGGTCGCCCTCGCCGCCGCTCCGGAAGCCCGTCAGGTCCATCTCTACCAGCACGTAACCGGGATAGAACATCCGTTCGGTGGTGTACTTCTTGCCTCCGCGCACCTCGGTCACCGGCTCGGTGGGGATGAGCACCCGCCCGATCTTCTCCTGCAGGCCGAACGCCTGGATGCGCGACTCCAGCGACTCCCGCACCTTCCGCTCGAACCCCGAATAGGTGTGGATGATGTACCACTTCATGTTCGGGTTCACGGGCGGGGCCTGCGCCCCTTCGCCCGGTGCGGCTGCAGCGCCTTCGCCTGCGCCCTCGGCGCCGGCGGGAGGCGCCCCGTTCTCGGGGGCCGCGGCTTCTTTTCTCTCTTCCGTATCCATAAACTCGTTTCTCGGCTCCGTTAGCGGACCAGCGTCTGCCCGTACCTGATGATCCGGTTGATCACGAAACTGATCCCGTTGTCGATCAGGAAGAAGTACAGGCCGAACAGGAACACCGCCACGATCACCACGATGCTGGTCGCGCGCACCTCTTTCAACGAGGGCGTCGTGACCTTCTTCATCTCCATGCGAACGTCGGTGTAAAAGCCCTTGATCCGCTGCGGCCACGACTTGATGCTTGCGCCGATCCCGTTCTCTGTCATCTGTGCCGTTATTGACTTCGCCATTCCTTCACTGACTCCTCACTCCCGACTCCTGACCGCTGATCCTGGCAGGGGCGGAGGGATTCGAACCCCCAAGTCCGGTTTTGGAGACCGGCAGTTTAACCGTTGAGCTTACGCCCCTGTCCCCTGCTCACTTCACTTCCTTGTGCGGCGTGTGCTTGCGGCACTTGCGGCAGAACTTGGAGAACTCGAGACGGTCCGGCGTGGTCTTCTTGTTCTTGGTCGTCGAGTAGTTCCGGTTCTTGCACTCCGCGCACTGCAACGTGACGATCTCTCGCATGACTCCCTGCTTCCTCTACTGGATGATCTCGGCGATGGTGCCGGCGCCGACCGTGCGTCCGCCCTCGCGGATCGCGAACCGCAATCCCTTCTCCATGGCCACCGGCGTGATCAGCTCCACCACCAGCGCCACGTTGTCCCCCGGCATCACCATCTCCGTCCCACTCGGCAGCTCCGCCACTCCCGTCACGTCCGTGGTCCGGAAGTAGAACTGCGGCCGGTAGCCTTTGAAGAACGGCGTGTGCCGCCCGCCCTCTTCCTTGCTCAGAACGTAGACCTCGGCCTTGAACTTGGTGTGCGGCGTGATCGAGCCCGGCTTGGCGATCACCATGCCGCGCTCCACTTCGTCCTTGCCGATGCCCCTGAGCAGCAGGCCGGCGTTGTCTCCCGCCATGCCCTCGTCCAGCTGCTTCTTGAACATCTCCACGCCCGTCACCACCGTCTTGCGGGTCTCGCGGAAGCCCACGATCTCCACTTCTTCGCCCACCTTCACCTTGCCCCGCTCGATGCGCCCGGTGACCACCGTGCCGCGCCCCGAGATCGAGAAGATGTCCTCGATGGGCATCAGGAAGGGCTTGTCCACCTCGCGCAGCGGCAGCGGCACGTACTTGTCCACCGCCTCCATCAGCGCGCCGATCTGCTTCTCCCACTTCTCTTCCCCGTTCAGCGCGCCCAAGGCCGACCCCCGGATCACCGGCAGGTCGTCGCCCGGGAAGCCGTAGCCCTTCAGCAGGTCGCGCACCTCCAGCTCCACCAGGTCCAGCAGTTCCGGGTCGTCCACCGCGTCGCACTTGTTCAGGAACACCAGCACATAGGGCACGCCCACCTGGCGCGCCAGCAGCACGTGCTCCCGGGTCTGCGGCATCGGTCCGTCGGTCGCCGCCACCACCAGGATGGCTCCGTCCATCTGCGCCGCCCCCGTGATCATGTTCTTGATGTAGTCGGCGTGACCGGGGCAGTCCACGTGCGCGTAGTGCCGGTTCGCCGTCTCGTACTCCACGTGCGCCGTGGCGATGGTGATCCCCCGCGCCTTCTCCTCTGGCGCGTTGTCGATGGAATCGAAGGAGCGGAACTTCACCTTCGGGTTCGCCTTGCCCAATACCTTCGTGATCGCCGCCGTCAACGTCGTCTTGCCGTGATCGATGTGCCCGATCGTCCCTACGTTCACGTGCGGCTTGCTGCGGTCAAATTTCTCTTTCGCCATAAGTGCCGTTCCTCAGTACATGACGTAGATCTTGTAAAACTTCGTGCGGAGCCCGTCGTCTACCTGCTCCAGCGTGCGGAGGTACAGCTCGCGCATCTGGCCCTGGTCCCCGACGCTGAGCACGTCGTACAGCTTGCGCGCGCCCTTCTGCTTGAGCTGCGAATCGAACTGTTCCAGGAGCTTCTTGTCGAGAACCTTCTCGAACTCCCGGATACGGATGCCCTTGCTCTCCAGTTTCCTGAAGAACTGCTCGACCACCGCGGGCGAAAAAACCCGCTGGATGCCGGACTTCAGCTCCTCGAACTCGGCTCCCTTTTCGATGGGTATGCCGGCCTGCTGGAATGTCGCCTGAGCCATGCCCTGTTTCGCCGCGCCGCCTTCGCCTATTTCGCCACTTCTTTCGCTATTTCCGATCTCTGGAGCGGGAGACGGGAATCGAACCCGCGACCAACAGCTTGGAAGGCTGTGACTCTACCACTGAGTTACTCCCGCTCTTCCCTGCTAGAGATCCTTCGGCCTTCGGCCTCAGGATCTCGGCAGCGGGCTCCCGCTCGGCTCCGCCTCGCTCACGCCCGCTAGACGCCTCGAGTTACTCCCGCCCTCTCTCCACCGCCCAAATCTCTGGAGCCGATGACCAGGACAAAAACATGAACTGGTGACCGCTCTTTTCCTTGTCGCCGCAACGCCGCTTCGCGGCTGCGGCGACGCTTACCAAAGGAGTGCTCTACCAACTGAGCTACTCGCCAAAACCCTGGAGCCGATGACCAGGATTGAACTGGTGACCTCTCCCTTACCAAGGGAGTGCTCTACCAACTGAGCTACATCGGCTTCGCAACCCTGCTCACTCCCGGTCACCAGAACTGGTGACGTCTTTGTTTCTGTGTCGCCGCAACGCCGCTTCGCGGCTGCGGCGACGCTTACCAAGGGAGTGCTCTACCAACTGAGCTACATCGGCTACTGAAACTCCGAATCGCTCTTGTGCACTGCCTGCTGTTCGCGCCGCCAGTGGACCAAGGTGCGGACCGTGAACAGCCCCAAGACCGCCCACGCCACCCAGCGGATGCGCTCGTCCGGCAGCGTTTGCCACGCCAGCAATCCAAGCACAGCAAACGCGACCAGCGCGACGTACAGCTTATGAGTACCCATGAAAAACTCTGGTGGACAGGGGAGGATTCGAACCTCCGTAGCTCCAAGGAGCGGCAGATTTACAGTCTGCTGCCATTAACCGCTCGGCCACCTGTCCACATTGAACCGAGCTTGCTCGACTCGATCGCGCCCAGTGCCTACCAGTTGTCAATCGGCCGCGGTACAAAGTAGCGACAGTCTCGAACCACCGCACGCGCACACTCGCGCACAGGTAAAGCCATCGGAGATCGAGTGGAGTGAAACCTCGTGACGAGTTGTCGCTGCTACCGTGGCTGCTCCGGACCGCCGCTCCGGAGCCCGTTCTGTTGGAGCTGGCGAAGGGATTCGAACCCCTGACCCTCTGATTACAAATCAGATGCTCTACCAGCTGAGCTACGCCAGCAAAACCTTTTGGCCAGCACCCCATCGCGGAAAAGATACTCGCGCTGGAGACCCCGCGCCGCTCCCGCCCCGAACGCGCACTCCCACGCCCGGGAAGCTCCGGCTAAGCCGAAGCAAAGTATAAAAGTTAGCACGAACGGCAACTAACGTGCAAGCTGCCGCACACGAATTCCTTCGGATGGTCGGTGGTAATTCTTACGGAATGGCGTCCGCCCGAGCTAGCCCGGGCGGGATGCTATGATTCCGCTGCCAGAATGAAATTGTACCCGATTTCTTGCCGGCGGGAGCATTCTTTTGCTGGAATCTGCATGCCCCTCGACCGACCCGCTGAGCTAAGCTCGCCCCACCCAAGGGATGGAACCCGCCGGAGGACCGCATGCTGAGACGGCGACGGAAGTTGCTGATCGCGGTCATCGTGCTGCTGATCGGGGCGGCCATCGGGGTGGCCATCTGGCTGCGCAAGCACGCACCGCCGGATGCGGTGCGGCTGCTGCCCGAGGTCGAAGACGGCGTCCTGTACCTCAATCTGAAGCCGCTGCGCATGGCGGGCGTGCTGAAAAAGACGACCACGCCGCGGGAGCCGGAGTACGAGCAGTTCGTGCGCGAGACCGGCTTCGAGTTCGAGCGCGACCTGGACCAGGCGGCATTCGCGGTGCACGGCCCGGGGGCCGCAGGCGGGCAGACGCGCTACTCCGAAATCCTGGTGGGGCGGTTCGATGGCAGCCGGGCCGAAGCGTACTTCAAGAAGCTGGCCCAGGGCGTGGAGAATTACCGCGAAACCACGATCTACTCCATCCCGCACGAGGGCCGCACGGTTCGGGTGGCGATCCTGGGGCTGGACCAGGTGGCGGTCTCGAATCTGGAAAACCCGGCGGCGATCCACGAGATCATCGACCACTACCGGTCGTCGGCGGTGCCGCGCGGCGGCCCGGCTCTGGTACGGGAGCACTACCACGACGTGCTTTTCGGCAGCCTGGCATGGTTCATCGGGAACGTGGGCAGCAGCGGCCTGGGGCAATTGCCCTCGAAGGGCCTCGACATCCCCATGATCGGGGGCCTTGTCGGCGGATCCACGGTGGTGGCGTCGGTGCGCTACACGGGATCGGCCCGCCTAAAGATGGAAGCGTTCGCCGCCAGCGAGCAGCAGGCGAAGAACATCGCAGCCAATCTTCAGATCCTGCTGGCGATGTTCACCGGGGCCGAATCGAGCGTGAAGCCGAGCGGGAGCGACCCCGACGTCAAGGCCTTCTTTGACAGCATCCAGGTCGCGCAGCATGACGACCGCGTCATCCTGACCGCCACGTTGCCGCCCGGCTTCGTCAAGAAGGTGTTGACCGAGCCGCCGACGGAGCAGATGACCGCGCCGGTCCCGGCACCCGCACCGCCACCCGCGCCGAAGAAGAAGAGACGGAAGTAGATTGCGTAACTGGTGAGAAGGGTTGTTCTCAACAGTTAACCTCGTCTCTTTGGGACGGTGCCCGAAAGGCCGGTCCGTCGGACCCGCTACGAAAAGCATGTGTTGGCTTTGCATTTGATGCACGGATATGATTCAGATGCGAATTGCGCGCATTCGACTGGAGGATTGACCATGATGGACCCAGTAAGAGACAAATACCTTGTAACGATAGGATTGTTGCTCGTCACGTTCGTCCCATTGCTACGAGCGGCCTCCCCTGAGACTGGCGCTGACGAGCTTCCGAAAATCATTCTTTCTGGCATTGCAGCGTACAAAGCCGAAGGGCCGGAGGCAGCGGTCAAGGCTTGGATTAAAGGCAGCCCCATTGAGGGAAGCAAGGAGGTACTCAGCCAGGCTAACGTCTTGCGGCAAATTCAAGATTTCTACGGGCCATTCAAGGGCTTCCAGTTGATCCGGTCAAAAAACCTTTCATCAAACACTCGGGTTATTTACTTAAACATCAACTTTGAGAAGGGCCCAGTTTTTGCCAAGTTCTTGGTTTACCGAGCCGAGCAAGATTGGATTCTCACTTCGTTTCTGCTCAACACTAATCCGGACCTCATACTCCCGAGCTGCCAATGAAAGAGTGCGATGTTTGCAGCACAGCCCGTTTCGTTACATGAACGAGCGGGAGCTGTGATCCCACTCTGGGTTGTCGAGAATTCGCGCGTAACTGGTGAGAAGGGCTGTTCTCAACAGTAAGCCGGTTCGGGCCTATGTTTTTCCGCGTTATATTACGGCGTGCAGTTCGTTCAGTGGAATGCTGGAGCGACGCGCGAGTTCCCCGGAGGATTGCGTGAAACACAAGATGGCTTGGATCACTTCCGCTCTACTCTTGCTGTGCATCTCGTCCCCGACACAGGCCGCGCCTCCCGCCAAGGGTTACCAGTACACCGTCGTGTGGAAAGAGATTCCCGAGGTGATGAAAACGGCGAGTTTCCACTTCACCGTTCCGGCCATCGCCACCGAGGACAGCGGCGTCCCCTTGGCCGATGTGGAGATCCTTTCAAACCCATGCAGAGTCGGGTTTCCCAAGGATCCCAAACCCCAGATCTATGCCGCGAGCCGGTTGCATATTTATCTCAATTGTCCGGGGATGACGAAGTTGGGCGTAACGATAGTATTGCAGCGCCTGATCGGGGATCTTTCGGCCCCGCCGAAGAAACCAGGGCATTACGAGTTCAGCGGCGCCCTCGTCTACCTCACCACTTGCGGTGGCCTCGACGGGGCCGTGCTGTGTGACCAGCGGTACCTGACCGGCGGCACGCTGGATATCGTTCGAGTCGGTGGTTAGCGCCGGACGTCAGAATAGCGTGCGCTATGAACGGGCTCAGCGTGGCGATCTTCCGGGATCGGCAAATCTATAGCTGGAGTGTCATCCCCTGAATAGCCCGTGTGCCAACGCCACTCCGCGATAACTATTGGAAAATCCCCTTCTTACCAGCGATACGGGGTTGGGGCGTAACAGGTGAGAAGGCCTGTTCTCGCCAGTCATCACCCCTTCCAGAAAACGTAGGACCCTAGCAAAGCGGCCGCGTTTCTGACATGCTCTACACGGCAACGTTCTTTGCAATCGAAAAATATCTGCGCCTACTCGTGAGGCGGGACCCGAAGCCATTGTGGAGGCTGTCGAATGAACACTGCAACACCATTGAAACAGCCCAGCGCCTGGCTTCCAGTGGCAATGTCGTTCGCCGCCCTAGCCACGGTGCTTGGTCACGTTGCTATGTTCGTGGCTGTCCGTGAGGCTGATGAGGGCACTGCTGCCCATATCTTTCAGCTGCTCATGATTGCACAGGTGCCGATCGTGGCGTTCTTCGCGATCAAGTGGCTACCGCGGACGCCAAGACAGGCGCTGCACATACTTGCGCTGCAAGCCGGTGCCGCGCTCGCAGCACTTGCACCCGTTTTCTTTCTCAATCTTTAGGCCGAGAGGTCGCCTGCCACGTACAAGCGATGCGGCAACCGAATCTGCGTGTTGATAAGTCGGCATGGCATCAGTCTGCGGCGCGATACGCTGATTTCAGGCCGAGAGTTGTGAGAAACCCTTTTCTCGCCAATGTCCGCAACGCTCCGATCAGCGGAGGCCGGCTGAGTTATTGGAGAGCATTAGTTGTCGTGAAATCCCCTTCTCGCCAGTTGTCTCAAGTTGATTCACGTTTCGCCCGTGTAATGCGTCATGGATTCCGAGGCCCTTACAGCCGTTCTTTGGCCATGCCCTGCTCTGGCATTGACGATGTTAGAGCGTCTTCCGCTTCGGCTTGTGCTTCCTGCTGCGATGGGCCTGGTAGTGTGCCGCCTTGAACTTTCGGGCTATGGCAATGTCTTGCTTGGCCCAAAGCCGAAGCTTCTGTCCGCCATAAATAATGCGTTGCGGTTCCGGAATTCTCTTCGCATATAGCCATCGAAGCAATGTCTGGTAGCCGACTCCAACCGCCTTCGCAACTTGTTTTGTCGTGTATCTGGTCATGGGTAAGAGCATAGTCGCTTGGGTTCCGAGTTGAACCAACCAAATTCGATAGCTGGCGAGAAATCCCCTTCTCACCGACTATCCGGTCATGGGGGAAATTGCCACGCCCAGGGATGCAATCCTTTGCACAATTTGCCTGCGGGTGCCAGAAGCCGTGTTAAGCAAAAGATCTCGCAACATTCAGCACTGCCGCAACTTACCTCCACCGTGCAGGATTGGCCACCGAATTGCGACGACATCCACGCTGAAATTAGGCCGAAAGGCACGGTGTTTCGAGAACAGATAACGAAACCCGTTTGTGCGGTGGCACCGCGAACTGCGGGTCTTGATTGGAAGCACGACCAGCCCTGCGGCTTGCGGCCTAATTCCAGTCCATCCATGTGTTTTCCAGCAATCGCTTTCCCTTTGGCGCGCTCCACCCCCGCCGCAGCTATCACACCTGTCATCCTCGATTACAATGCAGCGACGTGATTGACTCCCCCGACAAGCCAGGCCAGAGCAGTATCGAGGCGGCGCTGGCATCCCGCGACACTGGCCTTCTCCGGAAGATCGCTGCAGAGCGGAAGGGACTCACCGAGCAGCAGCGTAATGCGCTTTCGCTCGTCGCGGACCTGCTCGATCGGGCGGCTGGACGGCGCACCGATCAACCCTGACGACGGGCACCAGTGTCGATGGCAGGGCGGTTCTGCGCCACCTGTAACTGTTGAGAATGTATGGTCCGCCGCGCGAGTGCAAGAGTGAACGTTGAAGGAAGAAATTCAGTCTGCGCAAATGTATCCGGCCTCTTTGTGGAGAAGATCTCCGGGCCATGATGAGTTCCGCGCGTGCCTGTCCTGGTAAATCCCGCGGTCGTGGAAGACCATTTCTCAACCCAGGTTCTCAGGTACGCCGTTTGACTGTTCTTTCGTCCTTGCTCTTCTCTTCTGCAGACCTGGTGGGGAAGTTTGGGTAGATCGGTTAATCCCCTTCTCGCTAGCAATGCCGGGACCGCCCAGGTGCGGGCCAGGCGCCTTCGGCAATAAACGTGGGGGTATACTTGGCCGCAGTGCCGTTTTGTGCCCACTGCGGAAAGCAAGTGACGGATGGGATGCGCTTCTGCGCGGCCTGCGGCGCGCCCGTCGCCCCCGACGCGGCCGCGGCCATGGACGCCAAAATGCGTCGCCAGCACAAGGAGATGCGCCTCCTGGTGGTGCTGGGCGGGTTGGTCCTGGCAATAGCCGTGGGGGTGCTGCTGAGCAGTGTGCTGTCGGCAAGAAGAGCCTCGGAAAGCTCGCGAGTGAGTGGCGCGACCGCCGCTGCCCCGCAAGGGCAGCCGCAAGCGGCCCCCGCGCAGCCACCCGCGGCCCAGAACCCGCCCGACCAGCCAACCAGCCCTCTGGCTTCCGGTCCTCAACCGCAGCCACCGCCCCAGGCAAGCGTTCCCAGCACAGGCAACCCAACGAGCAACGCGCCCGCGGGCGGCATCGACCTGGAACAAGTGCAGAAAGCATTGGCGCAGATGACGCAGCACGGTGGCCCGGGCAATACGCCAGCGCCATCGGCAGTCCCGTCCGGTTCCGACCGCTATCCCGGGTCGCAGCCGGTCAACGTTGAGGACGCCAACATTCCTGACATCGGCATTCCCGTTACCCGAGAGGTTTACACCACCACCGATCCTGTTTCAGCGGTGGTCCGCTACTACCGGGAACGGTACCCTGATGCGACGTTGACGGAGATCAACGGCCAGCAGATCCTCGCGGTGGACCGCCCGGGTGCGTCCAAGGTCATCGCCATCGGCAGCACCGGACAGGAGACACGCATCGCCATCGTGCAACCCGGCACGTGAGCGCTGCCGGGCGCGCTGGGGACCCCGGTACATTCGCGGCGGCTACACCGCTGGGTCCCGACGGGATGTAAAGTTTCGCGGACACGAAAAAGCCCGCGCGAGGGCGCGCGGGCTACGTTGTCGAACGTTAGGTTACGAGCCGCCGGCGTAAGTGTGCACGGAGGCGAAGGTCGTGCGCAGGTACTTGTGGGGGTTGACGGGGGCGTCGTGGATGCGGACTTCGTAATGGAGGTGGGGGCCGGTGCTGCGTCCACTCAGGCCCACGTAGCCGATGGTGTCGCCGCGCTGAATGGTCTGTCCGACCGTGACGGCGCAACCCGACAGGTGGCCGTAGCGGGTGGAGATGCCGTTGCCGTGCTCGACCACGACCATGCGCCCGTAACCGGCCATGATGTCGGCGAAGGTCACGACGCCGTCGGCCGGAGCAATCACGGGGTGGCCGTAGGTGCTGGAGATGTCCACGCCGCTGTGGAAGGCGCCTTCCCCGTTGAAGGGATCGATGCGCTCGCCGAACGCGCCCGTGATCATGCCCTCGACGGGCCACAGGGTCGGGGCCTTGGCCATGCGTACCCAGTCCGCCACGCTGGCGTTGCGCGAGCCGAAGGCAATGCCAATGGTGGCCACGCCGTTCATCGCGGAGGACTTCAGCGCGTGAAGCTGGCCGATGGAGTTGGCCACCTGCTCACCGGTGAATTCGCTATGGGCCGAGGCCATGCTCAAGGTGGGGTCTGACTTCAGGCCATACATGGCGGAAACTTCATTGGCCAGCGAGCCCAGCGAGGCGACCTGGATCTCTTTCTCCTGCGCCACCTTCTCCAGATTGTTGTACTGGGTCTTCAGAGCGACGGTCTGGGAGCGGAGCTGGTTGAAATGCGAGACCTTCCACAGCATGCGGGCGTAGGAACCCGCCATGCCGGTGATGGTCAGCATCCCAATGACGGCGCCGGAGAGGAAAACATACAGATAATGGAGGGGGATGGGGATCTTGCGTAGTTGTCCCTCTCCGTCGCGGGCAACCAGCATGATGTAATAACGTTTTCGCAAAGGTAATCTCCAGTCACCCGGGAAACTACGCCCAGGTTACTTGCCTGCGATTTGGCCCGTCGTTCTGTCGGACTCGGGAAGGTCAGTTGCGAGGTCTGACATTCCCGCCCGAGGTGCGATCTTCCACCGTAGGGCCCAAGGCCAGAGAGCCAGGATGAGAACGGGGAACCCTAACAAACCCCGCCATCCATGTCAACCAGAGTAGTGGCACGTCCCGCAATCGGGGTAGATGCCGGAAGGGTAACTGGGGTTAGGCTTTTGGGTTGTACCAAAGGCAACGTACGGACGGGGACCAGGGTAATCGCCGAGATCGCTGGGATCGAAATGCAGGTCCCTTGACGGTAGCCGCGGCGCGGCGCTCGCTCGGAATGACGTTCGGACCAGGTAACACAGACCTTTGCCCTCGAAACTGGTAGGGTATTGCGCGTGCCGCTGAAGGAACGAGAACTGATCGCGAAGATTCGCAAGATGGCCGGGCACCCTGGCTCGCCAAAACCAGGCAAGCCAGGGTGCCGGGTAGTCGCCGGGATCGGTGACGACTGCGCCGTGCTGGGGGTGCGTCCGGGGCACGAGATTCTGGTCACCACGGACTTCAGCCTGGAGGGGATTCACTTTCGGCGGGAGTGGCAACCTGCTTCTGTGATCGGACACCGCTGCCTGGTGCGAGGGTTGAGCGATGTCGCGGCCATGGGTGGGGAGCCGCTAGCGGCGTTCCTGTCGTTGGCACTGCCGAAGAACATTCCGCAGCGATGGGTCGATGAATTTTTCAATGGCCTGCTCAAACTGGCGCGGCGGCATGGAGTGTCGTTGGCGGGCGGAGACGTGGCGCAGTCGCCAAAGGGAGTCATGGCAGACATCGTGGTGGTTGGGCAGGTGCCGAAGGGCGAGGCGCTGATGCGGTCTGGGGCAACGGCGGAAGACGGAATCTACGTGACGGGGGAGTTGGGAGGGGCGGCGGTGGAGATTCGCGGGCTGCGCGCTCGGCCGACGCAAGGGGGCTTTAAGACTTCTCTGCCGGAGCCCAGAATCAAGGTGGGGCAGGCTCTGCGGGAAATCGCGTCGGCGTGCATTGACGTGAGTGACGGGCTTTCGACCGACCTGAGCCACATCTGCGAGGAGAGCCGTGTGGGAGCGGTGGTCGAGGCCGAGGCGGTGCCGGTGGCACGCGGGGCGACGCTGGACCTGGCGCTGCACGGCGGGGAGGATTACGAGTTGCTATTCACCTCGGCCAAGCCGGTCCCGGAGCGGGTCGCTGGAGTCAAGGTGACGCTGGTGGGCGAAGTGGTGGGGGGCAGAAAGATGTCGCTGGTGGATGCGGCCGGGCGGAAGCGCGAATTGGAGGCGGGAGGCTGGGAGCACTTCAGGTGAAGGATAAGGTTATCCAATACATCCGAGAGCATGAGTTGATGCGTGCGGGAGACCGCGTGGTGGTGGCGGTGTCGGGAGGCGCGGACTCGGTGGCCCTGCTGCGCGTCCTGCTGGAGCTCAAGGATGAGTTAGGAATCGTGCTCTCGGTGGCGCACTTCAACCACAAGATCCGGGGCACGGAAGCCCAGAGAGACGAGGATTTCGTGGGGGCGCTGGCGCACAGGTACGGGCTCCAGTTCCTGCGCTCGTCGGGAGACGTCCCGCAGTACGCGGAGTCGGAAAACATGAGCCTGGAGGCGGCGGGACGGGAGCTACGGTACGGGTACTTCCGGTCGCTGCTGGAGTCGGGCGAGGCAGACAAGGTTGCGACCGCGCACACGGCCGACGACCAGGCGGAGACGGTGCTGATGCGGCTGATCCGGGGAGCTGGGACAAAAGGGCTGGCCGGGATCCATCCTATCCAGTGGGCGGAGAAAGGACTCAACACGAAGGCAGACACAAAGGAACACGAAGGAACCCGCGCCATCGTGCGGCCGATGCTCGGAGTGCGGCGGCGGGAGGTCGAAGCGTACTTACAGACGCTGGGACAGGATTGGCGGGAGGATGCTAGCAATCGCGACCAGCGGCATCTGCGCAACCGGATCCGTCACAGCTTGCTACCGCTGCTGGAACGTGACTTCAATCCGGGCGTGGTCGACGTCCTCGCGGACGTCGCGGAGATCGCGCGCGGCGAGGAAGAATATTGGGACTGGCTGGTGAGCGAATGGCTGGCCGAGGCCAAGGAACACGGGTATCTGGGCAAGGGTGCGGTGGCGCGCCAGGTCCTGAATGTCCTGGCGACCTGGCCGCTGGCCATGCAGCGTCGCGTCTATCGCGCGGTCGCCGAAGAGGCCGGCGCGCGGCTGGAGTTTCCGGATGTCGAGCGGGTCAGGAAGCTGGCGAGCGGGCCCTCCGGGAAAGAGCTGGAAGTCGGGGAGGCCTGGCGTGTCCGTCATGGACCAGAGGGACTTCGCTTCGAGCGAGCCGGCGAAGCGAAAGCATGCCGATTCGAGCATTCGCTCCCCGTGCCCGGCGAGGTAAGGGTTCCCGAATTAGGCACGGTGGTCAAGGCGTATTTCGTGGCAAGTGAGGCCAAGGGGTCGGGGTATAATCCAGCCAAAGCTTGGGACCCGAAAAAACTCGCAGCGGAACTGGTGGTCCGGAACTGGCGTGCCGGAGACCGATTCTGGCCGGCGCATTCGAAGTCCGAAAAAAAGCTGAAAGAGCTGCTGCAGGAAAGACGTGTGCCGACAGCGGAGCGGAGCCGGTGGCCGGTCGCAGTGAGCAGGGAGAGGATCGTGTGGGTGCGGGGGTTCCCGCCGGGCCGTGAGTGCTTGGCCGAGCCGGATTGCAGGAAGATGGTGGTCATCGAGGAGATTGCAGGCGGGCAGGACAAACCATGACGCCCCAAGGCAGCGAACCCGAGGACATCCGGAGTGGCCTGAAGATCCTGGTCACCACGGAGCAGATCCAGAAGCGCGTGAAGGAGCTGGCGCGGCAAATCACCGAGGACTACAAGGGCAAGACCATCCACGCCGTGTCGGTGCTGGAGAACGGATTCATGTTCACCGCCGACCTGGTGCGCGCCATCGACCTGCCGGTGGTGTGCCTGTTCATCAAGCCGGAGCACAACGAGCAGGGGAACACCGTGTCGATCTTCTTTACGCCGGAACTGGACGTGAAGGGGCAGCACGTGATCCTGATCGAGGCGCTGGTGCAGTCGGGGGTGACCAGCGAGTTCCTGATGCGGAACCTGCTGGGCCGGGGAGCGGCGTCGGTGAAGCTGGTGACCTTCCTGGACAAGCAGTCGGAGCGGAGGGTGTCGCTGCAGCCGGATTATTTCGGGTTCCTGATCGACGAATCGTACGTGGTGGGCTACGGGCTGGGGGCGCCCCAGGTGGGGCGGAACCTGCCTTATATCGCGTCGACCGCGCAACGGCCTTCGCTGGCCGCCTCGACCCGATCGTAGCCGCTTTCGGGCCCCTTCAGCCGGAACCTTTCCGCAAGAAAAGGGTTTACAATTTATAAAGAAGAATCGCCCGGCATGAGGGCATCTAAACGGGCCCAGGGGATCTTTGGGGTGGGCAGGGAATCAGAGGTGAGACAGTGAATTCAACCGTAAAGACGATCGTGTTCTGGCTGGTGATCGTCCTGTCGTGCGTGCTGCTGTGGCAGGTGGTGAAGAGCGGCGGCGGCGGCGCCAAGGAATCGGAGATCACCTACTCGGAGTTCCGGTCCCGGGTGGACCAGGGGAACGTCGCCGAGGTCACGATCCAGAATGTGGATGTGCGGGGCAAGAACCGCAACGACAAAGGCACGTTCCATACCACCCTCCCGCAGAACGATCCGGACCTGATCAAGGCGCTGCGCGACAAGGGCGTCAACATCACCGTGAAGGACGTGTCGGCGGGAAGCTGGCCGACGTGGCTGCTCAACCTCTCTCCCCTGATCCTGTTCGGCGCGCTGTGGTTCATCATGATCCGCCAGATGCAGACGGGCGGATCGAAGGCGCTGTCGTTCGGCAAGAGCCGGGCGCGGCTGCTCTCCATGCAGCAGAAGAAGGTCACGTTCAAGGACGTGGCGGGCGTGGATGAGGCCAAGGAAGAGCTGCGCGAGATCATCGAGTTCCTGCGCGAGGCGCAGAAGTTCCAGAAGCTGGGCGGGCGCATCCCCAAGGGGGTGCTGCTGGTCGGGCCTCCGGGAACGGGCAAGACCCTGCTGGCCCGGGCCGTGGCCGGTGAGGCCAACGTGCCGTTCTTCTCCATCTCCGGCTCGGACTTCGTGGAGATGTTCGTGGGCGTGGGCGCAAGCCGGGTGCGCGACCTGTTCGAGCAGGGCAAGAAGAACGCTCCCTGCATCATCTTCATCGACGAGATCGACGCGGTCGGGCGCCATCGCGGCGCCGGCCTGGGCGGCGGTCACGACGAGCGCGAGCAGACGCTGAATCAGTTGCTGGTGGAGATGGACGGTTTCGAGTCCAACGAAGGCGTGATCCTGATCGCGGCGACCAACCGTCCGGATGTGCTCGATCCGGCGCTGCTGCGTCCCGGCCGCTTCGACCGGCGCGTGGTGGTGTCGCGGCCCGACGTACGCGGGCGCGAAGAGATCCTGCGCGTGCACACCCGCAAGATCCCGCTGAACGACGACGTCGATCTTTCCGTCCTGGCCCGCGGGACGCCGGGCTTCTCCGGCGCCGACCTGGCCAACCTGGTCAACGAAGCCGCTCTGAACGCGGCCCGGCAGAACCGCAAGACCGTGACCATGTACGACTTCGAGCTGGCCAAGGACAAGGTGCTCATGGGGGCCGAGCGCAAGTCCATGATCCTGTCCGACGAAGAGAAGAAGAACACGGCGTACCACGAAGCGGGACACGCGCTGGTGGCGGCGATGATGCCGCATTCCGACCCGCTGCACAAGGTGACCATCATCCCGCGGGGCATGGCGCTGGGCGTGACCATGCAGCTGCCGCTGGACGACAAGCACACCTACACCAAGGACTACCTGGAGACGGAGCTGGCCATCCTGATGGGCGGGCGCGTGGCCGAGGAGCTATTCCTGCACCAGATGACCACGGGCGCCGGCAACGACATCGAGAAAGCCACCGAGCTGGCGCGGCGGATGGTCTGCGAGTGGGGCATGAGCGACATGGGGCCGTTGACCTTCGGCAAGAAGGAAGAGCAGATCTTCCTCGGCCGGGAGATTGCGCAGCACCGCGACTTCAGCGAAGCCACCGCGGTCAAGATCGACCAGGAGGTCCGCCGCCTGGTGGATGGGGGCTACCGGCAAGCGACCGACATCATCTCCAGCCACCGCCAGACCCTCGAGAAGATCGCGGAGACGCTGTTGGAGCGCGAGGTGCTGGATGCCCACGAGATCAAGCTGATCATCGAGGGCAAGGACCTGCCGTCGAAGCCGACCGCTCCGGCGCCGAGTGACGAAGCAACGCAGCAGGTGCTCAAGCCGGAAGGCACTCGGCAGCCGGGCATCGTGCCGGGCGAGAGGCCGAGTCCGGCGTAGTTGGCAGTTGCCAGTTGTCAGTTATCAGAGGGCGACCTGAACGGTCGCCCTTAGTTCTTGGGCGATCGCACGCAACCCAGGGCGGCTGCGCCACCCGTTCAGCGCTTAACGGGCTTGGCGCGGGAGCGGGGGCGGCGGGCGGCGGCCTTGAGCCGCTTGCGTCCGGAACGCTGCTCGCGCCGCTGCAAGAGCACCACCACGTGGGCGATGGCCGCGTTCTGGGTGCCCAGGCCCTCGGGGGTCTTGGCTTTGACGCTGATGTTGTCCGGAGCTGTGTTCAGCAGGGAGGACAAGCGCATCTTCAGGCGCGGCACGTAGGGCCCGATCTTCGGCTCCTGGAGGATCAACGTGGAGTCGACGTTGGAGATCATGTAGCCGGCGCGCTCGACACGTTTCACCGTTTCCTGGACGAACACCACCGAGTCCGCGCCCTTCCACTTGGGATCGTTGGGCGGGAAATAGCCCCCGATGTCGCCGGCAGAGATCGCGCCCAACAGCGCGTCGGTCAGCGCGTGGAGGAGCACGTCGCCGTCGGAGTGGCCGGCGAGGCCGCTGTGGTGCGGCAGCAGCACACCGCCGATCTTCAGCGGCAGGTCCTTCTCGAATTCGTGAGAGTCGAAGCCGTAACCGATACGCATGATTGGTAATTTGTAATTTGAAATTTGCAAAGTTGTGCAGGGCTGATGCGCTGCGTACGTACTTTACAAATTACAAATCACAAATCGTACTTCAGCCTGTGAGCGCCTTTCGCCGTGAGTCCTGGGACATGAAGAGTTCGGCGAGTTCCATGTCGGCCGGAGTGGTGATCTTGATATTGCGGGCCGAGCCCATGACCACGGCGACTTCGCGGCCGGCGCGTTCGGCCAGCGAGGCCTCGTCGGTACCGGTGAAGCCGTCGGCCTGGGCCTCGTCAAATACCTTCTTGAGCACCTCGTAGCGAAAGCCCTGCGGGGTCTGGGCCATAACCACGCGCTCGCGCGGGATGGTGGAAGTGACAATGGCCCCCTCGGCGGTGCGCTCCACCTGCTTGACCGTGTCGGTGGCGGGCAGGCCGGCGATGGCGGCGCCGTACTTCTGGGCGGCGGCGATCACGCTTCCGATGATGTCGGCGTCCACGAACGGGCGGACCGCGTCGTGCACGAGGACGATGTCGTCGGGGGCGGCCGCCACCGCGCGCAGAGCGTTGGCCACCGATTCCTGGCGGTGTTCGCCGCCTTCGACCACGTGCAGGCGCTTGCCGGCCACTTCTTTCTTCAGCCGCTCCTCCGTTTGCGCCATCTCGGGCTGGCGCAGGGCGACGTAGATGTCGGTGACCTGGGGAATCGCGACGAACTTTCGTACGGTGTGCACCAGGATGGGCACACCGTTGATCTCGGTGAACTGCTTGGAGGGCGCCAGCCGCTTGCCCTTGGCAGCGCTGGTCATCCGGGTACCGAGGCCCGCGGCCGGAATGATGACGACGACCTTCATACGGGGGCGGAAAGTATAACAGCAGGAGGCAGGCGGCAGGAGCTTAGGGGGCAGGCGCCCGAGCCTGCCCCGGGTCGAAGATCACTCGTGGCTGGAGCCGGGAGTGGGAGTCGTTGCCGCAGCGGGTGCAGCCGGCTGCGGGCGTGGAGGCTCGGCGACGATGGACTGCGGCCGACGCGACGGCCCACTTTCGGCGCGCGGCGGCGCGGCGTCCCGGGAAGTAGCCGTGGCCATGGAGCGGTCGTCGAACTTGCCGAAGATCATCTTGCCCGCGGTGGTCTGCAGGACCGAGGTGACGGCGATGTCCACGTTCTTGCCGATCATCTTGCGCGCATTATCCACCACCACCATGGTCCCGTCGTCCAGGTAGGCGACGCCCTGGTTGTACTCCTTGCCTTCCTTGAGGATGAAGACGCGCATGATCTCGCCGGGCAGCACGATCGGCTTCAGGGAGTTGGCCAGCTCGTTGATGTTGAGCACGGGCACGCCGTGGAGCTGGGCCACCTTGTTCAGATTGAAGTCGTTGGTGACGATCTTGCCGTCGTAGACCTTGGCCAGCTCGATCAGCTTCATGTCCACTTCGCGCACGGCGGGAAAATCGTCTTCCACGATGGAGACGTCGAGGGTGGCGATCTTCTGGATGCGCGCCAGGATGTCGAGGCCGCGCCGCCCGCGGTTGCGCTTCAGCGAGTCGGCGGAATCGGCCACCAGTTGGAGCTCGCGGAGGACGAACTGGGGGATGACCAACACGCCGTCGAGGAAGCCGGTTTCGGCGATGTCGGCGATGCGGCCGTCGATGATGACCGAGGTGTCCAGGATCTTGAACTGCTTCTTGGTCTGCTTTTCGCCGCCGAAAATGCCGCCCAGCGCGGCCAGGTTCAGCAGCTCACCCTTCGAAGCGCCCACGACCAGCCCGACGTAAGCCATCAGGAGCATGACCATGAGCTGGAGAAAGGCCTGGGTGGGCCCGCGCTCGATGCTGCTGCCGATCACCAGGCTGAACAGGTAGGCGCCGAAGATGCCGAGAATGCTGCCGATGGCGGCGCCGATCAGGCGTTTGAGGCTGACCGAGCGAAGCCGGAACTCGAACAGTACCACCGCCAAGCCGATGGCGGCGCCGGCAATCGCGGCCAGAAGGCGGTGCAGTCCGAACGGCTGGAGCACCGCGCACGCTACAACCACTATCGCGACAAAAAAAATGCGTATGAAAACCAGATCCATGGGGCCTCCTGAGTCCACCACCGACACTGGTGGCGGAACGGTCCCGCACAGCTATCTAACCTTTATCGCGGAGCGTATGAGGTGATGACAGGGGATGCTCCGCAGTCCGGCAGGGAAAAACCGTCCCTGAGGGACTCATCAACCAGGAACAGCCGGAAGTATATACCAGCCGGGGGCCGGCGCACGGGTTTGCCGGTTATCCGATATATCAACACACGACCGAGATTTGCTGTTGACCAGGGCAACACCAGGACGCATTGTGACAAGGGAGCGCGCAAGCGCCCCTGCAAGCCTGGCGCGGCAATCCGGCGCCGGCGAAGTTGGGCCGAACCCGTTAAGGGGAGATGAGCGGCCATTGGTCTCTTGCCTGACAGGGGACCAGAAAGACCGGCGCAAAAATTCTCGGGGGAGAACGCGCCGGTTTTTTTGTTTCAGTACTTTTGGTACTCAGTTGCTGCGCCTCTCGATATCGAAATTTCCTTCTTTGCGATCGTTGCATTCTCCGCGATGAAGTCTCTTTTCCCCGCCCAGGGTATAGAATCTCCGGTTTCGAGGAGCGCGCATGAAAGCGATCGTGGTAACGCGGCCGGGCGGTCCCGAGGTCATGCAGATGCAGGAAGTCCCCGACCCGCAACCCCGCGCGGGCGAGGTGCTGGTCAAGATCGAGGCGATCGGGGTCAACTTCGCCGACAGCATGATGGCGATGGGCCTCTATCCCGGCGGGCCGCAGCCGCCCTTCGTCCCGGGACTGGAATTCGCGGGTACGGTCGAGGGCACAGGCCGCCGCGTGATGGGTTTTGCCGGCGCGGGCGGCGCGTTCGCCGAACGGATCGCGGTCCCGGGACACTCGTTGCTCGATATTCCCGCAAATTGGTCCGCCGCCGAGGCCGCTGCGTTCCCGGTCAACTTCTTCACCGCGTACTTCGCGTATTGGATGGCCGACGCAAAACCTGACGACCGCGTCCTGATCCACGCCGCCGCAGGCGGAGTGGGCACGGCGGCGGTACAACTGGGCAAAGTCTTTGAAGTCGAGATGTGGGGCACCGCATCGTCGGACGAGAAGCTGGCGCGCGTGCGGGAGCTCGGGCTCGACCACCCGATCAATTACAAGAACAGCGATTACGAGCAGGCGATCGCTGAGCAGACGGGCGGCAGGGGCGTGAACATCGTCTTCGAGATGCTGGGCGGAGAGCACACCGTGAAGAGTGCGCGTTGCCTGGCACATCTTGGACACATCGTGATCTACGGCAGCGCGACTGGAAAGCTGCCGATCTACGATTTCCTGACTCTGTTCTCGAAAAACGCCAGCGTGCATAATCTGTGGCTCACGCCGTTGGCGTCGGAACCGGAGCTGATGCAGATGGCCGTGCAGGACCTTTTCGGATGGGCGTCGAAAGGGCGCATCCGGCCGGTCGTCGGCCACACGCTGCCGCTCGAGCAAGCCGCGGACGGCGTGCGCCTGCTGCTGGAGCGGAAGAATTACGGAAAGGTTGTATTGACGGCATAAGAATTTCACCGCAGAGAACGCAGGGATCGCAGAGGAATTCATTCTCGTCTGCTCTGCGATCTCTGCGGTTAGATTGTGAGGTCGGGAATGCGAAAGATGTTGGTGCTAACGCTGCTATTCGCGGCGATCGCGGCGCAAGCGAAGTTCATTCCCGACCCCATCGTGCAGTACAAGATCGACGCGCGTCTGGACGCCAAGGCCAAGACCATCAAGGGCCATGAAGTCATCCAGTGGCGCAACCACACGACGGACAACATTCCCGATCTGCAATTCCACCTATATCTCAACGCCTTCAAGAACAACCTCAGCACTTTCTTCCGCGAAGGAGGCGCGGACAGCCGCCGGGTGAAGTTCCGCGACGAGGCGGACGCGTGGGGCTATGTCACGGTCCACTCTATCAAGGTGGACGGCGAGGACCTGACGTCGAAGATGCAGTACATCCAGCCCGACGACGGCAATCCCGAAGACCAGACGGTCATGCGCGTGCCGCTGACGAAGGCGATCCCGGCGAATGGGCGAGTCACGATCGAGATCGAGTGGACGTCGAAGCTGCCGCACGTATTAGCCCGCACTGGGTTCCACGACAATTTCTTCCTGGTGGCGCAGTGGTTCCCCAAGCCGGGCGTCTACGAAGGAGCCGGCGATCGTCACCGCGCCACGGGCGGCTGGAACTGCCACCAGTTCCACACCTCGACCGAGTTCTTCGCCGACTACGGCGCCTTCGACGTGAACCTGACCGTGCCCGCGGATTTCGAGATCGCCGCCAGCGGCGAGGAGCGCAGCACCAAGGACAACGGCGACGGCTCCACCACCCACGAGTTCTACCAGGAGGACATCCACGACTTCGCCTGGACCACGCAACCGAGATCGCAGGTGCTGAAGCTGGTCCGAATGTTCAAGGCCGACGAACAGGTGACACCCTCGGAGATCGCGGAGTGGTCGCGCAAGGAAGGCGTGCCGGCGGAGGAAGTGCGGCTCCAGGACGTCAAAGTCACGCTGTTCATCCAGCGCGAACACTCCGCCCAGATCGAGCGGCACTTCAAGGCGGTATTCGCGGCGCTGAAGTGGTACGGGATCTGGTACGGGAAGTATCCGTATGACGTGCTCAGCTTCGTCGATCCGCCCTACGGGGGCTTGGGCGCGGGCGGCATGGAGTATCCGACCTTCTTCACCGCAGGGACCAGCTACTGGCCAGCCGCGCGCAAGCTCAGCCCGGAAGGGGTCATCGTGCACGAGTTCGGACACCAGTTCTGGTACGGGCTGGTGGGCAACAACGAGTTCGAAGAGGCCTGGCTCGACGAAGGCTTCAACACCTACTCGACGGGGAAGGTCCTGGAGAAAGCTTACGGCCCGAATTACTTCTACGAGCCGGTGTTCGGCGCGCCGGTTCCAGCGGTGCGCTGGGCGATGCTGCCCATCCCGCGGTATCCGTGGAAGGGGGTTGGAAACATCCCCATAGGACAGTATCTGGAATACGTCCCCAACTACCACTGGCAGCCGACGCAGCGCTACTGGGAGCAGGCCGAGACCGATGCCATGGAGCGCTACGCGTGGCTTGACCTCCATCGCCCCAGCTATGGCGTGCAGGCGTACGACAAGCCAGAGCTGACCCTGCGCACGCTCGAAGGTTTGCTGGGCGACGCCTGGCCGAAGGTGATCCGCACCTATCAGCTGCGCTACCGCTTCAAGCACCCCGACGCCACGGACTTCATGAACACGGTCAACGAGGTCTCCGGGCGCGATATGAAATGGTTCTTCGATCAGACGCTGTACGGAACCGGACATCTCGACTACGCGGTGTCGTTCACCACCGGCCCCGCGCCCAGGAAAGACGGCTACTTCGCAGAGAACGGCAAGCTCACCCTGTTCAAGCAAGACAAGAAAGAGCAAGAGGATGAGGAGCGAGGGCCCTTCGAGTCGGAGGTGCTGGTGCGGCGGCTGGGCGAGATGGTCTTCCCTGTCACCGTGCGCGTGAAGTTCGAAGATGGCTCCGAAGTGCTGGAGCACTGGGACGGCCAGTACCGCTGGCAGAAGTTCAAGTACGTCAACAAGCCGCGGATCGCACTGGCGGAGGTCGATCCCGGCCACCAGTGGAAGCTGGAGGTCATGCGCACTGACAACAGCGTGCGCCGGCAGCCGGAGAAACTGGCGCCGGAGAAGTGGTACCTGCGCTGGGTGGTCTGGATCCAGAACGTGCTCATGGGGTTCTCGTTCTTTTCGTGAGAGATTCAACCGCAGAGAACGCGGAGATCGCAGAGGATCCTTGCATACGTCTTCTCTGCGTTCTCGGCGATCTCTGCGGTAAGAGGGTTTGAAATGCGTGCAGCGGAAGCGATCTCGACAGGACTGAGCGCGGCGTGGCGGGCGAAGTGGCTGGTGGTCATCTTCCTGGCGTGCCAGCTGGTGATCGCCGCGGCGGTGGCTGCGCCCATGTACACGGCGCTGGTGGAGCACATCGGCAAGAGCGCCGTGGGGAACGAACTGGCGCACGGCTTCAGCTCGGCGTGGCTGCTCGAATTCCAGATCGCGTACCAGGGCTTCCTGCGGGGATTCTCCATCGCCATCGTGTACGCGGGCGTGCTCTTCCTGCTGCTGCATACGGTCCTTTCCGCGGGAGCATTCGAGGTGTTTACCCGCGGCGAAGGCGCGAAGCTGCACGCCTTCGGACGGGGCGTCGGCAAGTACTTCCTGCGCTTCTTCCGCCTGATGGTGATCGCGTCGGTGTACTACTTCCTGTGCTTCTGGATCTTCCAGGACCTGGGAGGGCGCGGGCTCGACTGGGCGTTCCGCGACAGCGTGCACGAGGCGCCGCATTTCTACCTCGACTGGTTGCGCTGGGCGCTGCTCGTGTTCTCGGTAGTTGTGGTCAGCATGGTGATCGAGTACGCCAAGGCCGACATGGTGCGCGACGACCATGCGTCGGCGCTGGCCGCCCTGGGCCACGGCGCAGGATTCGTCTTCTCGCACTTCGGCAGAGCGCTCACCATCTACCTGGGCCTGGGCGCGCTCGGAGGGGTGGCGGTCGTGGTCTACAGCCTGTTCGCGCTCTACTTCCCGCAGTCTTCGGCAGGCACCGTCTTCGTGTGGTTCGTGGTGGCGCAGGTGCTGATGTGCTTCCGCTGGATGTTCCGGCTGGCTTCGTGGGCGGCGGAGGTGGCCTTCTACGGGTCGCATGCGCACACGGAACTGGCGGGAGAACCCGCCGCCGTGGATGTGCCCGCCTGAGCGCGTGGCGCACCGTATGCTTCGCGATCAAGCCGCGGCTAACTCTTGGCCGCTGGCATCGTCCAATCAGCTACGTGCCAGGGAAGTAGCGGTCCTCCAGGGAACAAAATCCGGGCCGCCGGCGTACTTGGCATGTGTGGGACGCTCCACTCTCCCGTGGGGCAGATACGGAGTGGCACGGGGTTAGAGAGATTCGTCCACGCCGATGGTTTGGCGGCCAAAGCGAGGGCGAAACTCTTAACCCCAGCCACATCGTAATTTCGCGCTACTTTGTGGTCGGGGTCGTCTCGGGTTTTTCCAGCTTGTCGAGATCGCGCAAAAGTTGCTTGACGATCCTTTCGGCGACGTCCGCGCTGGAGCTCTTGTATTTCGCGTTCTTGCTCTCCTGCGATGCCGTCCAAATAACATCGCCGTCGCGGTCAACAAGCCGCAACGCCAGCCGCGCATCGTTGATGGTCTCCGTGGATGCGTTGGCGTCGTCGATGGCAGCTGAATGGGCGACGAACCCTCCCGAACTGCTACCGGAGACGGAACCTGTTCCGCCGGACCAGCTTCCAGCGACCGAACCTGAGTGCCCGCCCGCAGCCCCTCCTACCGCAGTCCCTTCTCTGTGGGCATGGAACTCTTGCGAAGTCTTCTCCAGACCACTGCCACGGAGAATGGCGTCCGCCTTGTCCTTGTTCTCGGTCACGATGAATCGTTTGCTCGATGCAAGCGCGGTGATAACGAAGCCCTGCATTTGCCTGGCAACGGGATCATCCCCGAAGCTGTCGACGTAGATGCGCCGGACCTTGAGCAAACGCTGCGCGAGTTCCTTCTCAATGGGAGCATCGACTTGTGGGCGGACCGGAGTTTCCGCCGCACCTGCGCTTGCCGGCGGGCCCTCCGCTTTTTTCTCCTGCGGCGCGGCCGGGTTCTGCAGGGACAGGAGAGCGGCCAGCGCGACGGATAACGGTGCGATCATTTCTCGTCCTCCTAATTGCCCCTGCCGCTGTTGCGGGCCTCTTCGTCCTGATATTCGACTTTCTGGCCGGTCCGGGCCTCCAAGGAAGCGAGAGTCACGCGCACTATGTCCTTGCCGAGCTCGAACACGGCGGCCTGCTGCTTGTCCTGGGCATCCTTGTAGCCGATGGTGAGGTAGTGTTTCCGCTTCTTTGAGAACAGTGCGATCCAGGTCACGGCGATGGCAACACCGACGCGGCGTCCGGCTTTTTGCCCGTACTCCAGGCTGTTGACTTTCTCATAGGGAATCTCCAGCTTCCCTCCGGAGTATGTGAAGGTAAACACCTTTTCATCTTTCGCGGAGGACGCGCCTTCCGTGCCTTCCTTGATGCTGTTGACGGTGCCACCTACATACATTGCCTTCTTGCTGTCCAGACCGGCCCAGGCGAGCGCCTCGAATACAAACAGGCATGCCAACGATAGTGCGACAGCTTTCTTCATGGCTCCTCCCTACTTGCCGGTCGCGGTCTTGCGCGCTTCTTCATCCTGATACTCGATCTTCTTGCCGGTTTTCGTCTCCAGCGCAGCAAGAGTAGGCTTGATCGCATCCTTCCCGATCTCCAGTACTGCGGCCTGCTGCTTCTTGTTGCCATCGGTGAAGCTGATCGTCAGGTAATGGCGCCGCTTCTTGGAAAGAAGAAACAATGGGCTGATAGCAATCGCAGCGCCAACCCGTCGCCCTGCTTTTTGCCCGTACTCCAGGCTATCGATCTGCGAGTACGGGATGGTGAGCTTGCCGCCTTTGTAGTCGAAGACGAAGATTTTCTCGTCCGCAGTGGAGGAAACACCTTCGGTTTTTTCTTTAATGTCGTTGATCGTGCCGCCCACATACATCGTCTTATTGTTACCTAATCCGCCCCATGCGGCCGTTTCAAGAGCGAACAGAATGACGAGCAGGACTGAAAAAGACTTCTTCGGCATGGAAATCTCCAGGGATGGTAAATACGGGGGCGAGAACGTGCCGAAATTATGCCCCTCCGCGCCGCAAGTCAACGGAAATCAGTGGTTCGATTCGCGACTTGCACATGAGGAACTCTTGTGGAGGAGCCCGAGGCATCGAAACGAAAAAGTAAAGAGCCGCAGCATGAACGCGGCTCATCCGTTACTACGCTTTCAGGTCTCAGTACTTGGGCATCTTGGGGTCGATCTTGTCGGCCCAGGCGAGGATCCCGCCTTGCAGGTTCTTCACTTTCTTGAAGCCGGCCTGGCGGAGGAAGTCCACGGCCTTAGCGCTGCGCACGCCGGAGCGGCAATGGGCGACGATCTCGCGGCTCGAATCCAGCTCGTGCACGCGCTTGGGCAGGTCGCCCAGCGGGATCAGGTGGCCCTGGATGTTGCAGATCTGATATTCGTGCGGCTCGCGCACGTCGAGCACGAAGAGATCTTCCTTGGCGTTCAGGCGGCGCTTCAATTCTTCGACGGTCATCTCGGGCACGGTGGTGGAGACCGGCGCGTCCTCTCCGCGGATGCCGCAGAACTGCTGGTAGTCGATCAGCTTAGTGATGGTGCGGTTGGGGCCGCAGATGGGGCACTCGGGGTTCTTGCGCAGCTTGAGCTCGCGGAAGCGCATGCCCAGCGCATCCACCAGCAGCACGCGGCCGATCAGCGGGTCCCCCTTGCCGAGGATGAGCTTGATGGTCTCGGTCGCCTGGATCACTCCCACCAGCCCCGGCAGGATGCCGAGCACGCCACCCTCGGCGCAAGACGGGACCAGCCCAGGCGGCGGAGGCTCGGGATACCAGCAGCGGTAGCACGGGCCTTGGGGAGTGGCCAGCACGCTGGCCTGTCCCTCGAAGCGGAAGATGGAGCCGTAGACGTTGGGCTTGCCGGTGAGCACGCAGGCGTCGTTGATGAGGTAGCGCGTGGGGAAATTGTCGGTGCCGTCCACCACGATGTCGAACTCGCGGAAGATGGCGAGCGCGTTGTCGCTGGACAGGCGCGTCTCAAACTTGCGCACTTCGACGAAGGGATTGATCTCTTTGAGCGTCTCGGCGGCGGAGTCGAGCTTCTTGCGACCCACGTCGCTGGTGCCGTGGATGATCTGGCGCTGGAGATTGGTGAAGTCCACGACGTCGAAATCCACGATGCCGATGGTGCCCACGCCGGCGGCGGCCAGGTACATCGCCAGCGGCGAGCCCAGCCCGCCTGCGCCCACGGTCAGCACCTTCGCGGTCTTGAGCTTGAGCTGCCCTTCCATGCCCACCTCGGGCATGATCAGGTGGCGCGAGTAGCGCAGGACCTCTTCGTTCGAGAGCGTAACGGTGTTTTCAACTGCGATAGCCATAAATTTGTAATTGGTAATTTGTGATTTGTAATTTCGAGCGGCTCGAGTCCCTTTACTTTACGAATTACAAATCGCAAATTTCACTTGCCCCTCCCGCTATCGAGGGCACGATCGAGATGGTGTCGCCCTGCTTCAACGGCGTCTGCTCCTTCTGGAGATAGCGGATGTCCTCGTCGTTCAGGTACACGTTGACGAAGGCGCGCAGCTTTCCCTCGTCGGTGTAGAGGTGCTTGCGCAGGTCGCCGTAGCGCGAGGTCAGGTTGCCCAGGGCCTCGCCGACCGTGTTTCCGCCGATCTCGACAGCCGTCTGCTTGTCGGCGTACTGGCGGAGCGGTGTTGGGATCAGGATCTTCATGTCGCTTGTTCTCCCCACTAGAGATTCATAAGAGCGTACTAAGGATTCACTCCGAGGGCTGATAGGCGCGGACGGCACGGTCCTCGGCTTCCACTTCGATCTTCTCGTCCTCGAAGCGCTTGGTCTCCTCGGAATCCCCGAGCAGCGCAAAGGAATTGGTCTGGCAGGCGACTCCCTTCTCCACCGCCGTGATCAGGTAGGAGCAGCCGATCCAGTGCGCCTCGGCGAAGTCAGTCGGCGACCAGCGCGCGGGATGGTCGGGATGCGAATGGTAGAACCCCACGATGTCCAGTTCGCGCTCCCGCGCCTGGCGCTGGATGCGGACCAGCTCCCGAGGGTCGATATTGTAGCGGTTATGCAGCGAGTCGAGGCGGGTGTTGCCCGCGCGTACGACCTCCAGCACGGTGCGCTCGTCGCCGTCCACCGTGCCCAGCAGCACCCCGCAGCACTCGTGCGGATACGTTTCCTCGCCGTGGCGGCGCAGCGCGTGATAACACGAATGGGCGATCTTTAACATGAGAATCAAAATCCACCACGGAGACACGGAGACACGGAGAAAGTCAGAACGAAGAAGTTAGATTGCAGAAGTAAACCGGCTCGACTTCTGCAATCTTCGTTCTGCGTTCTTCGTTGATTCTGGATGTCTGCGTTCATTCTTTCTTCCACACGCGGTCTTCGCTCAGGTACTTGTCGCCGGCATCGGGGAACACAGTCACGATGACGGCGCGCTCGCCCTTCTCCGCAAGTTCTTTCGCGACCTGGAGCGTGCCCACCAGCGCTGCGCCGCACGAGATGCCGGCCAGCAGGCCCTCTTCGCGCGCCAGGCGGCGGACCATGGCGTAGCTCTCTTCCGTTCCCACGCCCAGGTCGCGGTCGGCCAGGTTTGGATCGTAGATCTTAGGCACGATGGCCGTTGCCATGTGCTTCAGGCCTTCGAGCCCGTGGAAGGCCGAGTCGGGCTGGAGCGAGATGCACCGAATCTTCGGGTTCAGTTCTTTCAGCCGGCGCGATGTGCCGATGAATGTCCCGCTGGTCCCCAGCGTGGCGACGAAATGGGTGATGCGGCCTTGCGTCTGCTCCCAGATCTCCGGCGCGGTGCCGGTGTAGTGGGCGCGCCAGTTGGCGTCGTTCGAATACTGGTCGGCGTAGAAATACTTGTCCTGCTGGGCGGCGACCATCTCGCGCGCTTTGCGGATGGCGCCATCGGAGCCTTCGCCGGGGTCGGTGAACACGATGGTCGCGCCATACGCGTTCAGGATCCGTTTCCGTTCCTGTGAAGCATTCGACGGCATGCACAGTGTGACCCCGAACCCGCGGGCGGCGCCGATCATGGCGTAGGCGATCCCGGTATTGCCGCTGGTGGAGTCGAGCAGGATCTTCCCCTTGGCCAGCTTTCCCGCGCGTTCGGCCTCGCGGACGATGTTCGACGCTGCCCGGTCTTTCACCGAGCCGCCTGGATTGAACCACTCGGCCTTGGCCAGGATCTCTACGCCGGGAAGGTCGCGCCCGATACGTTCCAGCCGCAGCAGAGGTGTGTTGCCGACCATCTCCAGCACATTCGCCGGCGGACGCAACAAACCCTCAGCGTCCCGGGTTACCACCGGACGAGGGCCGCGGTCTTTCGATTGCGCCGGCAGAGCCAAGTTCGTCACCCCACTCTAACTTGCTCGAAACAAAGCTCTATAGAGAGGGAATTCGACGGATTCGATGCAATTAGTTTATAAAAGCCGGTTCCCGACGGGCAACGGAGCCATCTAATCGATGTATCGTATGGCGGCAGGACCGAGAACTGCTGCGACTGCAATCGGCGTCCAGCACCGGTTCGGAAACGTCAACCTATGGCTAATACACTACAGCAACGGAGCTACGAGGACGCGGTCGCGTGGTTGCGCGACCACGGCTTTGACCTCCTGGAAGCCCCTGGAACCAACAACCGCGTCTTTCTGAAGAAGCACAACGTCTCCGCCGCCGTCGAGAAGGACGAGCACGGCGGGGTGAGGATCTTCGCCCGCCCGGGATATCTGATCGGCGGCGAGATCTCCAAGCTGATCGACCGCGGCTACCAGAAGTTCCTCATGACCACCAAGTCCGAGACCCCCGCCACCGCCGACCACCTGAAGGCGATCCATGACTTCACCGAGGAACTGAAAGAGGCCGTCGGCGGGGTCAGCCTCTACAACGAATCGCTGGGCACCGTCAGCGACAAGTATGTCTACGACCGCGTGAAGGACCGCGACCTGCCCGAGACCGAGCGCCCCAAGCGCCCCTGGGAAGAGAAGCCCTCCAACGAGAAGACGAAACGCGCCTAAGAAGCGGTTGGCGAGTAGCAAATAGCGTTTAGCACTTCACGAGAGTGGTGGCTGGCTAAGCGCTAATTGCCGATCGCTAACAGCTATTTCTTCAGCTCGACGTCCACCGTCGCCGTCTTTCCCTTCTCCACGGTCACGGACTGGCTGGATGCCTGGTAGCCGTCCATCGAGACGACGACCTTGTAGGCACCGGGGTCGACGGGGAGCTTGAAGGGCGTGGTCTTAGGCGCGGTTTCTCCGTTCACTTTCACCGTCGCGCCTTTCGGCTTGGTCTTCACCTGGAGCGCGCCCATGCCTTCGGGGATGCCGCCGCCGAAGATCTTCCCGAACGGGCTGGCGCCGCCGGTACCGCTCTTCAGCACTTGCGAGACGTGAAAGGTTTCGCCTTCGCCCACCTTGGCGGCCACGGCCACGTCCCGGTAGCCGAGCTTGCGCAGTACGACCGCGTGCTCGCCTTTGGAAACGTCCAGGGTGGCAGGCGTGTGCTTGCCGGTTTCCTTGCCGTCGATGACGATGGCCGCGCCCGCGGGATCGCTGATCACCTCGATGCGCGATGGGGCTACGGCGGTCCGGAGCGCTGCGTTCACCACCGACTGGTTCCCCCCGGTGACCTCCACCATCCGCGTCTCGGTGGCGTACCCCGCCTTCGTGAACACGACTTTGTGCTGCCCCGTGCTCAGGTTGGGCGAGTTGAAGGGGGTGAGCCAGGTGGGCTCCGACCAGCCGTCGATCTCCACTTTGGCGCCCGCAGGATTCGAGATCAGGCGCAGCGTCCCATTGATGGGAGCCGCCGCCGCGGGCTGTGCCGGCACGGGGGCCGGAGTTGCGGCCGCGGTCAACGATTTGGCGGGCGTCTGCGATTTCGTTTTGGCGGCGGGCCTGCCCGGCTCCCCAGGCTGCTCGGCCGGTGATCCGCTCGCCGGCTCGGCCGAGGGGGTGGGCGCGGGGCTTTGCGTCCCTTGCGGAGTCTGCGTCCCCGGCTCGGCCGTGGTCGCCGGCGCGGACGGCTTGGATTTTTCGCTGCTATAGACGCCGAAGGCTACAACCAGCATCACTACTGCCAGCACGCCCGCCGCCACCAGCAGCCACTGGTTGGCCGAAAGTTTGGGTATCGCCGCTTTGGCGCTGGCGACAGCAGTCGCGATCTTGGGCGCTTCCTGTGATCCGGCGACCAGCGTGTCCTCGGCATCGGATGCCGCTGGTGGCGCCGCCGGTTTGGGTGGCGCGGCTTTGGCTGCCGGAACCGGCGCGGGCTTCGGCGGCGCGGCTTGCGGCGCGGGCGGCTTGGGCACGGACTTCGGCGGCGCGGCTTGCGGCGCGGGTGGCTTGGGCACGGGCTTCGGCGGTGCTGCTTGCGGCGCGGGTGGCTTGGGCACGGTCTTGGCCAGCGCGGGGGCGGCAGTGGCGGGCGGCGTCTTGGGCGCGGCCGGCGGCGCCACGGCGGGTGCCGGCTTTGCCGGCGCTGCCGCCGATGCAGGTGCGGCAGCAGGTTTGGCCGGCGCGGATACCGCAGGCGCTGCGGCAGGCGCAGCCTTGGGAACGTGTGCGGCGCCCGCGTCGGCCGGCAGCGCAGCGGTCTCCACCCCGATGCTCTTGTAGTTGACCAGGTGGTGAACCAGGTCGGCGCCCTTCTGATATCTCTGGTCCGGGTGCTTGGCTAGCGCCCGCTGGATGACGGCGCTGAGGCCGGGATGGATGCTGGAATCCAGTTCCTTCGGAGGAATCGGATTCTCGTTCACGATCTTGTAGATGATCGTGGTCACGTTCTGCCCGGTGAAGGGCTTCTCGCCGGTGACCATCTCGTAGAGGAGCACACCGAAACTCCACAGGTCGGAACGGCCGTCGAGTGGGCGGCCTTTCACCTGCTCTGGCGACATGTAGTTGGGAGTCCCCAATACCTGGCCGGCAGAGGTGAGATGGGCGCCCTCAGCCTTGGCGATACCAAAATCCATGATCTTCACCCGACCGTCGGGCTCGATCATGATGTTGGCCGGCTTCACGTCGCGGTGGATGATGCGATGGGAGTGGGCATAGTCCAGACCGGCGCAGATCTGGCGCGAAAGATCGAGCACTTGCTCGATGGGCAGCATCGACTCCGCGTTCAGAACCTTTTGCAGGGTGACGCCCTCGATGAACTCCATGGCGATGTAGAACAGGCCTTCGTGTTCACCGGCGTCGTAAATGGTGACGATGTTGGAGTGATTGAGGACGCCGGCGGCACGAGCCTCGTTCTTGAAGCGGAGCAGCATCTCTTCCGCTTCCATGCCGTGGACGTCCAGGCGCATGGTCTTGAGCGCCACCAGGCGTCCGATGTTGGGGTCGCGTGCCTTGTACACGACCCCCATGGCGCCCTTGCCCAGCTCACCCAGGATCTCGTACCGGCCAATGCTCTGCGGCGACGTTGGTGACGGAATGGCCATATCCTGCGCTACGCTCCCGGGCCCTATGTTGGGGGAGAGGGTCTTGAGAAACGCGTCGCCCACTGGACGCGCGGAAGTTCCTGTGGGGCAGAAGTTACAGCAACTTACCTTTGGTAGTCAATGAAGTGGGACGGAGCCAACGTCCGGCGGACGTCCCCGTGCCACCAAAGCTTCAACCACTGCCCTGCACTCTGGGTTACGGGGTGGGTCCTGTCACTTCCAGAGGTGACGTGAGCCCTACCGAATGCCAGCCGGATGAATATCCTGAATCCGTCACCTTGAGCGCCCTATCCAAGAAAATCAGGAGATACGCATATGGCTATCGCTGTTCGAGACGCTACTTTCCCCACTAGCATCGATATTCCGGAAAACAAGCGCCAGGAGATCGTCCGGCTGCTGAACGCGCGCCTGGCCGATACCCTCGACCTGAAGACCCAGGCCAAGCAGGCCCACTGGAACGTCAAAGGCCGCGAGTTCTTCCAATTGCATGAGCTGTTCGACCAGATCGCGGCCCATTTGGAGGCTCATTCCGACATCATCGCCGAGCGGGCGACCGCGCTAGGCGGCGTCGCGATGGGCACGGCGCGCATGGCGGCCGCTAACTCTGCCATCCCGGAGTACGACCTCGACGCCACCAAAGGCGAGGAGCACGTGCGCGCCCTGGTGCAGCGCCTGGCCAAATTGGGCGCGAACGTCCGCGCCGCCATCGACCGCGCCGACGAACTGGGTGACAAGTCAACGGCCGACGTGTTCACCGAGATCTCCCGCGAACTGGACAAGGACTTGTGGTTCCTTGAGGCGCACGTGCAGGCGTAGAATCCGTCACTGGGCCGCGGCCCAGGTATGTCCACCACCACTCCGAATCTGAAGCGGCCCGCCGTTTCGGTCTTCGTCGCCACCACGGTGATGCTGACCTTCATCTCCTTCTGGCGGGCCGCTGCCATCGTCCTCTCCGACCTGGCGTCCTCCGCGTATTACGCCGGTGGTGAAGCCGAGCAGGTCATCGGGAAGAGCGCGCCCTGGTTCATCCTGTCGGTGATGCTGTTCAGTTACGCCGTCCGCGCCCTGTATATCGAATCCAGCAGCATGTTCGTGCGCGGTGGCGTGTACCGCGTGGTGAAGGAAGCCATGGGCGGCACGCTGGCCAAGTTCTCCGTCGCCGCTCTGCTCTTCGACTACGTGCTGACCGGCCCCATCAGCGCCGTGTCGGCCGGGCAATACCTGGCCGGCTTCGTGCGCGACGTGGGCGGATATCTCGGCTACAAGCTCGAAATCAACGACAATCATTTCGCCGCCGTCGTGGCGGTGATCGTGATCGCCTATTTCTGGTGGAAGAACATCCAGGGCATCCACGAATCCAGCGACAAGGCGATGAAGATCATGAAGATCACGACCGTGATGGTCGTTCTCCTAATCCTCTGGTGCCTGTACACGCTGGCCGTCAAGGGCGCGCACCTGCCGCCGCTGCCCAGCCACGCCGCCATGAAGCTCGACGAGACGTCGCTCGGATGGCTGCATGGCACCTGGCTGAGCCAACTCACGCTGGTCATGCTGCTGGTCGGCTTCGGCCACTCCGTACTGGCGATGAGCGGCGAAGAGACCCTGGCGCAGGTGAATCGCGAGATCGAGAGTCCCAAGCTCAAGAACCTGGAACGCACCGGCCTGGTGATCTTCATCTACAGCATGGTGTTCACCTCTTTGGTCTCGTTCTTCGCGGTCATGATCATTCCGGACACCGCCCGCTCGCATTTCACCGAAAACCTCATCGGCGGGCTGTCCATGTATCTCTCCGGGCCGGAGACGATGCGGCTAGTCTTCCACGGATTCGTGGTGCTGGTGGGTGTGCTGATCCTTTCGGGAGCGGCCAACACGGCGATCGTCGGCGCTAACGGCGTACTGAACCGCATCGCCGAAGACGGCGTTCTGACCTCGTGGTTCCAGAAACCCCAGCGGCGGTATGGCACTACGTTTCGCCTGTTGAACCTCATCGTGGGGATGCAACTGGCGGCCATCATCCTCAGCCGCGGCGACGTGCACCTGCTGGCGGCGCTCTACGCGTTCGGCGTGGTGTGGAGCTTCGCCTTCAAGGCCCTTGCCGTGCTGGTGCTGCGATTCACTGAACCCGCCAACCGCGAATGGAAGGTGCCCGGGAATCTCCATCTTTTCGGACAGGAGATCCCGTTCGGCCTGGGCCTCATCACCGTCGTTCTCTTTCTCGTGGCTGTCGCCAACCTTTTCACCAAGAAGGAAGCGACCATTGCCGGCGTCGGCTTCAGCATGGTGTTCTTCGCCATGTTTGCCATCTCGGAGCGCATCACGCATCGCCGCCGCCTGGCCCAGGGCGGGGCCGCTGGTATGGAGCAGTTCCGCGTCTCCGGTGAGCCGGAGCTGAACTCCGAGGCTCTGCGCGTGCGGCCCGGCAACGTGCTGGTCACCGTCCGCGACCCGCACAACCTCAGCTACCTGCGCGACGCCCTGCATCGCACCGATACCGCACGCCGCGACGTCGTGGTCATGACCACGCGGCTGTACCGCGGACCCGCGTTCAGCGGCAGCCGCGAGTACGACGCCAAGGATGTTTTCAACGAGTACGAGCAGGAGCTGTTTTCGAAGGTGGTATCGGTCGCCGAAAAAGAGGGGAAGCCGGTGTCCCTGCTGGTCGTGCCCGGCACCAGCGTCTTCGACAGCATCATGGTCACGGCCCAGAGGCTGGAATCCTCCACCGTCGTCTGCGGGCAGTCGAACAAGCTGACCGCCGACGAGCAGGGCAAATACACCGGCGACGCCTGGGAACGTCTGCCGGAGCCCAGGCCGCGCGTCACCCTTGAAGTGGCGGCCCCCGGCGGTGCGCTCAGGACCTACCTGTTGGGGCCGCACACGCCGCGCTTGCGCCCGGAAGACATCGAGCTCCTGCACAAACTATGGCTGGAGATCACGCGCGACCCCAAATTCGCCCGGCTGCATCACTTCGACGTGCTCTCGCTTGCACTGCGTGAACTCGAGCAGGAGATCGACGGGCCGCGTCGCGAGGAGCTGCTGGCCATGCTCCGGGAGCAGATGCGTCGAACCGGCGACGCGCCGCCCCATGAATCGGATTAGCTGACGGGAATCAACTTCTATCTGACTCTCTTCGCAAACTCCTCGTACCCTTTGCGGCCCAGCAAGCCGTAAGTCAGCTTCTTGCTTAGCTCGACCCCGGGCTGGTCAAAGGCGTCCACGCCGTAGAGTTCGCCGGCGAAGGCGGTCTGGAACTCCAGCGTCTGGAAAAACGCTCCGATGGTGTACTCATCGACCTGGGGCAGGGTCCAGCGGCAGTTGGGCCGCCCAGCCTCGGTGAGCGCGGCCTGAGTGGCGCGCATCTCGGCGTGGAAGAGCTGCGACATCTTCTTGCCGCCCAGATACCCGCACGACTCGTACTCTTTGAAATCACGCGGAATGCGCAGGTCGGCGCGCGGCTTCGCCACCTCCCAGAAGGTGATCATCTTGTCGCGCGGGCCCTCCATATAGAGCTGCGACTGGGAATGCTGGTCGGTGACGCCCAGTGCGGCCACGGGCGTCTGTCCGGTCTCCACCACCGCGCCCTTGCGGTCCACGCGCTTGCCCAGGCTTTCGGCCCAGAGCTGCCGGTACCAGAAGGCAGCGCCCCACAGAAACGACGAGTAAGCGTAGACGACCTCGATCGTTTTCCTTTTCTTCGTATTGAGTCCGTGATGCACGAGCGCAGACGCCAGCGCGTGGTTCTGCTCCAGGTCACGCGACCAAGCGAGTTGGTTCGCGTCCCTGGCCCCGCGCATGATCTTGCCGATGTCCAGGCCGATCAGCGCCGCGGGCAGCAGGCCGACCGGAGTGAACACGCTGAAGCGGCCGCCGACGTTGCCGGGAACGAAGAACAGCGGATACTGCTCCTGCTTGGCGATGCCCAGCAGGTCGCCTTTGTGAGCGTCGGTCACGGCCACGATGCGGGAGCGAGCGCGCTTGCCCAGCGCGTTGACCATCCACTCGCGAACGATCAGGAAGGTGGAGAGCGTCTCGGCGGTGGAGCCGGACTTGGCGATCACACACGCGACCGCGCGCTTGGGATCCACGCGTTCCAGCGCCGCAGCGATGAAGCCCGGGTCCACGTTGTCCAGCACCGCCAGCCGCGGACGCGGCTCCCGCGTCTTGCCGTTGGATCGGCCGCCGAGGCGGGTCTGCACCGGATGCGGGCCGCGCAGCGCAACGTCGAGAGCGTAGGAACCGAGAGCCGACCCGCCAATGCCGACGACCACTACGTCATCGACTTCGCCGCGCATGTCATCGGCGAATTCCGAGATGGCACGCGCGGTGGTGCGGTCGTCAGGCAGGTTCGGGAAGCCGATCTCGCCCGAATCCACGCGGGCGCGAAAGGCGCCGAGCGCCGCCAGGGCGGCAGAGCGGTCAAGATCTCCGGAAGACAGGCCGTCGGCGCCGACGGCCGTGCTCATCGCGTTTTCATAGGAAAAATGCACAGGAGCTTTCATGGCAGAACTCCGTGGGATTGCGAACGGAAGTGTAAACGAAACCAGTCGGCAGTCGTTAATCGTCAGTCTTTCGCCGCAGAGGGCTGGACCCGGCGATTGACCTATGGCTAGTAGCTGCGCTGTGTCAGGTAGGTGCGCGTGATCTTGTCGTGCCAGCAGAGCCCGTCGGGATCGAGCAGGGCCCAGGCGAAGCCGAAGCCGACGGAGATGCAGGAGACGACCATGGCCAGCGCGCGCCAGCGGCGCTGCTCGGGACCTACGCGTCCGCCCTCGAAGGTGCTCAGGCGCAGGTCGGCCAAGCGCATGCCCGGCGTGGTTGCCCCGTGGACCAGGAAAATGTAGTGGTACACCGCCCAGAAGAACGCGGGGATGGCGATCTCCAACGCCAGCGACAGGCGGGTGCGTGGCATGGCGTCGGTCATCTGCACGAAGATCATCGCGAATAGGGCGGCGCCGGCCAGGACCACGCACGTATCCACCACGGCGGAGAAGATGCGCAGGCCGCGCGCGGCCACGCGGAGTTGCTCGGGCTCCCGCTCGACCTCGATCGAGTGCTCTTCCAGGGTGATGGGAGCGAGCGACACGCCGCCGAACTCGGGCGGCGCGATGTCTTCGGGCGGCGCCTCGAGGATGCGCGGCGTCTCGATGACCGGCTCGGCCAGCTCTTCGGCGATCACTTCGGCCGAGCGCGGGAACTCGATGACCTTGGGCTCGGCGATCGCCGGCGGCGGTAGCTCGATCACCGCGCTCGGCGCTTGCCAGGTTGCGCCGGCGGCGACGACGGCGGACAGGTCCGGCTGTGCCCTGTCAAAATCGAAGCTCAGCAGCGCACTGGGGTCCGGTCGGCGGCGCCCGCGACGCGTGCGGTAGGCGTCCACGCGCGAGGCGACTTCCTCGCGCCACACGGAATCGCTGCGATAGAAATCCGCTTGTGAGTCCGGGAGCCGCGTTGATTCCGGCGGCGCATCGAGGCTGGCCAGGAACTGCTGTTCGGAATCCTGGAAATGCTCCGGATCGATGAGGACAGCGACATGACTGCCGGCCGCCGACGACGCAGCAGCGTCAGGGGCCCGGTCAGCGTACGAGCAGGTGCAGCTCTCTCCGCACAGGGGACAAGCCATCGTTCGGTTGTGAGACGGCCAGAGCAGCGGGAGCGCAAACATTCTTTGCGACAGAGGGTGCGGCGTGCTAACTTCGACCGCTCCCCATGTTCTCCCGCAATTGGTTAAGTATCACGGCACTTATCTTTTGTCATGTGCTTCTGGCGACACCGGTAGTTACTAGCCAGTTGCCGCCGGTGGCATCGAATCCCGCGCCCGACGCGGCGGATGCGCCGCAGCAGTCCCTGCCCGCGGCCGAGTCCACCTCCAATCGCCCCGGCGAGCCGGTCACCATCAAGGCACGAGAGCAGGAGAAAGAGGGCGACGTCTTCAAGCTGCGCGGCGACGTGGAGATCGAATTCCGCGAGCTGGTCTTCCACGCCGACGAGATCACCTACGACTCCAAAAGCGGCGAACTGACCGCCACCGGACACCTGGTGCTGGACGGCGGCCCCCACGACGATCACATCGAGGCCAGCCGCGGCGAGTACAACGTGCGGAAGCAGACGGGCCGGTTCTGGGACGTGGTGGGGAGCACGGGGGCGCGCTTCCGCGGTAAGAACGTCACCCTGACTTCGTCGAACCCGTTCGCCTTCACCGGCAGGATGGTGGAGAAGGTTTCGCCCGACCGTTACATCCTGCACCACGGATCGGTGACCTCGTGCGAACTGCCGAATCCCAAGTGGACGTTCAACGCGGAGAAGGTCATCGTGGACGTGGGTGGCACGGCCAAGCTCTACAACGCCAATTTTCGGGTGAAGAAAGTGCCCATTTTGTATCTTCCGTTCGCCGAGCATCCGGTGGACCGGCTGGGACGGCAGACCGGGTTCATGATCCCGACCTTTGGCACCTCGTCGCGCAAGGGCCTGGTCCTGGGCGACTCGTTCTACTGGGCGATCAACCGCAGCGCGGATGCCACCATCGGCGCCGAGTACTACAGCAGCCGGGGTTGGTCGCAGAGCGGCGATTTCCGCGCCCGGCCTAGCGATACGTCGTTCGTGAACCTGCATTACTTCGGCGTGCTGGACCGCGGCTTCTTCAACGGCGTGACCGTCCAGGACCAGGGAGGCGAGGACGTCCACTTGAACGCCGAGGGCCAGTTCCCGGGCGGATTCCGGGGAGTGGCGTCGGTGGAGTATCTGAGCTCGTTCGTCTTCCGCCTGGCATTTACCGAGACTTTCAGCGAGACGGTGAACTCCGAGGTGAAGTCGGCAGCGTTCCTCTCCAAGACCTACAACGGCTACTCATTCAACCTGCTGACCGCGCGCTACCAGAACTTCCAGAGCACCGAGAACGGCGACTACGTCAGCATCCTGCACGTGCCCACGTTTGACGTGGGGACGGTGGACCGCAAGCTTTCTTCGACGCCGCTGTACTGGGGCTTCGACGCCGCTGCGGAAGGCCTCTCGCGCAAGGAACCGGGCTTCGTGACCGCCGATTTCGTGGGCCGGCTCGACATCCACCCACGCGCTTCGCTCCCCCTGTTCCTCGGCGGCTGGACGGTGCGTCCGGAGATCGCATTGCGCGATACCTATTACTCGGAGCAGCTCCAGCCGGTGCCGGGCGGGCCCGGCGTGCCCATCCCGAACGACATCAACCGGCGGGCGCTGGAAACCTCGTTCGAGCTGCGACCTCCCACTCTGGGCCGGATCTTCGACAAGCCCGTCTGGGGACGCCAGGTGAAGCACACCATCGAGCCCCGGATCGTCTATCGCTACACGACGGGAGTGGATAATTTCCCCTTCATCATCCGCTTCGACTCGCGAGACATCCTGAGCGACACCAACGAGATTGAGTACGGCATCCTGCAGCGGCTGTATGCGAAGCGGGTTTCGGGCGAGGATTGTGCTCCGGCGGCCTCCGCGCAGCGCACAGTGACCCCGTCGCAGGCGAGCCTGGAACGGTCCGCGAAGGGCCGCACCGTGGCCGAACCACAGGGCGGTTGCGCCACCGGCGCGCGCGAGATCGTCACCTGGGAGGTGGCGCAGAAGTATTTCTTCGACCCCACCTTCGGCGGAGCCGTGGTGGACGGGAAGCGCAACGTGTTCACCACCACCGCCGGCTTCACGGGGATCGCTTTCCTCACCGAACCGCGGCGCTTCTCGCCGCTGGTCTCGCGGCTGCGGGTTCGCACTACCAGCAACACCGACGTGCAGTGGGAACTCGATTACGACACCGTGCTGGGGCGCGTGAACGCCAGCACCGCGTTCGTGAACTACCGTATCGGAGACTTCTTCCTCGGCGGCAGTCACGCTTATCTGCTCGCGCCCGGCGAGATCTTTTCATCGCCCATCCCGACGCCGCTGCCGGCGCCCGACAAGTTCAACCAGTTCCGCATCATCACCGGCTACGGGAACCCGTCGAAGCGGGGCTTCAGCGCGGCGGGCAACGTAGGCTTCGACGCCAATTTCAACTTCCTCCAGTACTCAGCCTTCCAGACCAGCTACAACTGGGATTGCTGCGGGCTCTCGATGGAGTATCGCCGCTTCGCGCTGGGTTCGGTGCGCAACGAGAACCAGTTCCGCTTCGCCTTCACGCTGGCGAATGTGGGGACGTTCGGGAACCTGAAACGACAGGAACGAATCTTCTGAATCAGTACGCAGTACTCGGTACCCAGTACTCAGTCGACTGCGGTTTTTCTGAGTACCGGGTACTGAGTACCGAGTATTTCTTCGTTACAATCGGACGAATGACTGTGGAAGACAAACGCGCGCTGCTGGACCGACGATTGCGCTCCCTTGGGCGCGTGCTCGTCGCTTACTCCGGAGGCGTGGATTCGGCTTTCCTGGCATGGGCGGCGCACCAGGCGATCGGCAAGGACATGCGCGCCATCATCGCCGACTCTCCGTCGCTGGCCCGCACGCACCTGCAGGACGCCATCGCTTTCGCCGGGGAACACGAAATCCTCCTCGAGGTCGTCAGCACCCAGGAAGTGGACCGGCAGGAATATGCGCGCAACGACGCTGCCCGCTGCTATTTCTGCAAGGACGAGCTCTTTACGGTGATGGAGCGGTACCGCGAGGCGCATGGCTTCGACACGATCGCGTACGGCGTCAACGTGGACGACCAGGGTGACTTCCGGCCAGGGCAGCAGGCCGCGCAGCAACACCGCGTGGCCGCGCCGCTGCTCGAGGCCGGGTTGACCAAGGCCGAGATCCGCGAGCTGGCCCGCCAGGCCACGCTGCGCGTCTGGGACAAGCCGGCGTCGGCCTGCCTGTCGTCTCGCGTCGAGTATGGCCGCGAGGTCACGCGCGAGGTGCTGGCGACGGTGGAACAGGGCGAGGACGAACTGCGCGCGCTCGGTTTCCGCCAGTTCCGCGTGCGGCACCACGGGGAGACCGTGCGCCTGGAGATCGCACCTGAGGAGATGGCGCGCGCGCTCACGCCCGAAATGGCGGCGGCGTTCACCCGGATCTTCAAGATGCTGGGGTACACATACGTCACGCTCGACCTGGAAGGTTTCCGCTCGGGGTCGCTGAACGCTGTACTGCCGCTGCGCGCGCTCAACTCCAAACCGTGACCCCCGCTCGACCTGACCTCCGTAATCCGCAAGAAATGGCGCGCATGCGATAATTGGCTTTTGGCCGAAGGAAGGCGGTTTTCCCTGTGATCCTGCGCAAGCGGCCCCTGTCGCTGGTTCTGCTGTTCTGTCTCGGATGTTCGGCCCAGCCGGCCCAAAACGCCCCCGCCGACCTCGACAAGCGAATTGCGCGCCAAGTGCGTGAGCATTACAACATCCCCTCCGAAGTGGCCATCACCGTGGGGAGCCGCAAGCCCAGCGAGTTTCCCGGCTACGATAAGCTCGAGGTGATCTATGTCCAGGGCTCGCGCAAGACGCCGAACGAGTTCCTGATCTCGCAGGACAGCAAGACGCTGGTCCGCATGACGAAGCTCGATCTGACCTCTGACCCGTACGAGGAAGTGATGAAGAAGCTCACGACGGCGGGCCGGCCGTTGCGCGGAGCGCGCGATTCGAAGGTTGCGGTGGTCGTCTTCGACGATTACCAGTGCCCCTTCTGCTCGCGTATGCACCAGACGCTGTTCCGCGAAGTGTTCAAGGACTACCAGAACCGCATGCACGTCATCTACAAGGATTACCCGCTGTTCGAGATCCATCCCTGGGCCGGTCGCGCCGCCAACGACGCCAACTGCTTGGCGGAGCTGAACAACGACGCGTTCTGGGATTTCGCCGACGCCGTGCACCTGAATCCGCAGCAGATCGTGGGCACGGGCGAGAAGAAGCGCGGCCTACCGGAACAGATGGCCGCTCTCGACCTGCTGGCCTTCGACCTGGGCAAACGGCACGGCCTGGACTCCGGCTGGCTCCAGGCCTGCATCAAGGCGCAATCGGACAAGACCATGCGGGACTCCGTGAAGGAGGCCGAGGCGCTGGATGTCTACGCGACTCCCACGTTGTTCATCAACGGGCGGCGCCTGGAAGGCGCGCTGGACGCTTCGGAGCTGCGTGCGACACTGAATGAGGCGTTGCGCGATGCCGGGCAGCCCGCCCCCGCGGCCCCTCCGGTTCCCTCGGTGCACATCACACCCGCTCCGCAGGCGATTCCTCCGGCCATGCCGGAGGGAGCCGCAACGAATAAGTGATGCGCTCCGCACGCGTGGTTCGCTACAATCACTTGTTCGCGATTGGCGCGCCCGCTGCGATGCGCGGCGGCCGCCTGTCCCGCGAACGGAGGACTCATCGTTTGAGATCGTACGGCCCGAAGGCTTTGGTGTGGCTGGCGCTGGCGCTCATTCTGGCGCTGGCCGGGGGCTGCCGTTCCAAGGAGACCGGCGCCGACATCATGGCCAAGGTCAACGGCAAGAAGATCACGCGCGAGGAAGTCGAGAAGTACTACAAGAACCAGACCGCCGGGTCCAACCAGCCGCTCACCGGCGAGCAGGCCACCATCCTTCACCTCAACATCCTGAAGAGCCTGATCGAGGACGAGATCATGCTGCAGCGCGCGCAGAAGCTGGGCCTGCTGGCCACCGACGAGGAAGTGGACAGCAAGCTGGCCGAGCTCAAAGCGCCCTACACCCAGGAAGAGTTCGAGCGCCGGTTGAAGGAGCGCGCTATCACGGTGGACGACTTCAAGCGCGAGTTGCGGCGCAGCCTGACCGTGGACAAGGTCCTGAACAAGGAGATCAAGTCGAAGATCTCCATCTCCGATGCCGACGTCAGCAAGTACTACAACGAGCACAAAGCCGAGTTCAACCTGATCGAGCCGCAGTACCATCTGGCCCAGATCACGGTGTTCAACCAGCCGACACCGGACGCAACCGGCGAGAACAAGGCCACCAACGACGCCGACGCGCGCAAGAAGATCCAGATGATCCTCAATCGCCTGGAGAGCGGCGAGGACTTCGGATCGGTCGCCATGCGCTACTCGGAAGACCCCAATACTGCGGGGAACGGAGGCGATGTCGGCTTCATTCCCGAGTCCAGCGTCAACCGCGACTCGCAGGCCAAGGAGTTCATCGGCAAGCTCAAGGCTGGGCAGATCAGCGGGGTGCAGCCGGTGTATGACTCGTCGCGCAAGGTGATGGGCTACCGCGTCATCAAGCTGGTGGCCAAGGAGCCGGCGGGGCAGCGCGATCTCAGCGACCCGCGGGTGCAACAGGCCATCCGCGAGCAGCTCCGCGGCCGCCGCGAGCAGCTCCTGAAGGCCGCGTATTATGAGAGCGTCCGCGATGAGGCCAAGATCGAGAACTACTACGCGGACGAAATCCTGAAGAGCGCCGGGAAGTGATCGCCGATTGCGGGCGTTCGAGCCCGCAGCGCCCATCCCGGGGCCGCAGGCGGAAGGATCTCACTTTTCACCGAGACACAAAGAGCACAGAGGCCCCCCTGTGCTGTATCCCTCTTATTCCACGATGACCAGGGCTTCGCCGGCGTTCACGGCGGCGCCTTCGGCGGCCAGTATCTGCTGCACCACGCCCTTCTTTGGCGACTTGATCTCGTTCTGCATCTTCATCGCCTCGACCACCACCACGCCCTGGCCGGCTTCGACCTCCTCGCCCTCCTGCACCAGCACGCGGACCACCTTGCCGGGCATGGGGGAGACCAGCTTGCGGGGGCCGGAGGCATCGCTGGCAGCCGCCTTGCGGGCGCGGAAGGAGCGTGGGTCGCGCACCTCCGTCTCGTAGCGCGCCAGCCCAACAACCATGTGGGTATCGCTGGGCCCGATGGCGCGCTTGATCTCGTAGGATCTGCCGTCGATCAGGAGCGAGAGCACGTCACGCGCGGTCATCTGCGCGTCGATGTCAACCGGCTTGCCGTCCAGCTTGCAGTCCAGGCGGCCGTCCCCACGCGTGATCTCGACCTTGTGCGGCTTGCCGTCGACCATGACTTCGTAGGTCATCAGCTCCCTCGCAGCGCTTCCTGGCGCGCGGCGCGCTTCCATTCCGGCGTACGGCTGGAGTTGGACGCTGAACCATTCGTGCCGGCGCCGTCGGCCGCCGGGTCGGTGAAAGTGAACAAGGCGGCGGCAATGGCGGCGATCCCGGGGTCGCCGTCGCGCGCAGTGTGCACCGCTCGCGCCTCCTTGTCGCCATTCAGCAACCGGTCGAGGAAGCCGGTGTCGATGTTGCCGGCGATAAAATCCGGCTCCTGCAGGATGCGGCGGAACAGCCCCAGATTGGTCTTGATGCCGCCCACGAAGTATTCCTGCAGCGCGCGCTGCAGCCGGCCGATGCACTCCATCCGCGTCGGGGCGTAAGCGATCACCTTGGCCAGCAGCGGGTCGTAGTCCACCGGGACGACGATGCCCTCGTACATGCCGCTGTCGCGCCGGATTCCCGGTCCCGAGGGCTGGAGCAGGCGCGTGATTTTCCCCGGTGAGGGCATGAAGTTGTTGTCCGGGTCCTCGGCGTACACGCGGCACTCGATGGCGTGCCCGCGGATGGTGATGTCGTCCTGCTTCAGCGCCAGCTTTTCGCCGCTGGCGATGTGGAGCTGGAGGTGGACGAGGTCGAGTCCGGTGACGAACTCCGTGACCGGGTGCTCCACCTGGAGACGCGTATTCATCTCCAGGAAGTAGAAGCGCTTGTCCCTGTCTACCAGGAACTCGACGGTGCCGGCATTGCTGTAGCCGGCGGCCTTGCCCACCTTGACCGCGGTCTCGCCCATGCGGCGGCGCATGTCAGCGTCCACGATCGAGGACGGCGCCTCTTCCACGACCTTCTGATGGCGGCGCTGTACCGAGCACTCGCGCTCGCCGAGATAGATCAGGTTGCCGTGCTCGTCGCCGATGATCTGGATCTCGATGTGGCGCGGGTTCTCGAAGAGCTTCTCGATGTAGACCTCGTCGTCCTTGAAGGAGCGCAGGGCCTCGCTGCGGGCCGCGTCGTAGGCGGAGCGCAGCTCGGGCTCGCTGAAGACGCGGCGCATGCCTTTGCCGCCGCCTCCGGCTGCGGCCTTGATCATGACCGGATATCCGACCTCGCGCGCCACATGCAGCGCGTCGCCGAACGTGGGCAGGCCCTTGGCCGAACCCGGGACGAACGGCACTCCAGCCTGCTCCATGGCTACGCGCGCGCGGGTCTTGGAGCCCATCAGGCGCATGGATTGGGGGGAGGGCCCGATGAACACCAGCTTGGCGTCGCGGCACGCCTGCGCGAATTCCGCATTCTCGGAGAGGAAACCGTAGCCGGGATGGATGGCCTGCGCGCCGCTGTTCTTGGCGACCGCGAGCAGCTTGTCGATGTTCAGGTAGGACTGGGCGGCGGGTGCGGGCCCGATGTGGTAGGCCTCGTCCGCCTTGCGCACGTGCAGCGCGGCGCGGTCCACGTCGGAATAGACGGCCACCGACTGGATGCCCAGCTCGCGGCAGGCGCGGATCACGCGCACGGCGATCTCGCCGCGGTTCGCGATGAGGATCTTCTGGAACATGGGGGCCCGTCCGGCGAAACGAAAATTGTACTGCAATCGCTCCCCCAGCGTGTGACGCAGCGCACATCCCCACGTGTCAGGTGAACAAATGCGAGAGCCTCCCGGGGGGGAAGGCTCTCGCGCTCTGAGGGAAGGATCCTGCACCGCGAACGGCGGTGACAGCGGAACTACTTCGACGGCTGCTCCAGCGTGATGCCGCCGGGCTGGGCCGCCTTCTCCGCTTTCTGTTTCTTGGTGATCATGGTTTTGGCGACCCAGTCGTCGGCCGTCTTCAGGTCGGCCTGCCGCTGATCCAGATCTTCGCACTCCAGGTCCGCCTTCTCGCGGAACAGCAGGTTCATGTACGCCATGGCGTCGTCATAGTCCGGGCGGAGTTCGAGCGCCTTTTTCAGGTTGTCGATGCCGTCCATGATGACGTTCCAGTTCTTGTCCTTCAGCGCGGCGCAGACCTTCTTGTCTTTGAGCTGCTCGTCTGGCTTGAGGCCGATCTTGGCGCGCTCCTCCATGCGGGGCGCGTAAGACTGCGTCCAATCGATGACACCGATGGCGTAGTAGGCCTCGGGATCGTTGGGGTCAAGCTGCTTGGCCTTGTTGTGGTACTCCTTGGCCTGGTCGAACTTCTTCATTTGGAAGTACAGGGCCGCGATGCCCTTGACGCTGTTGACGCTCTTCCGGTCCTTTTCCAGGACCTTCTTGAACTCCTCGATAGCCTGCTCTGCCAGGCGGTTGTTCTCGGGCGTGTCAGCACCGGGGATGTACTGCTGGGCGTAGGCGGTCGCCAGGTACAGGCGGGCGACGTTCAGGTTAGGATCGAGCGCGACGGCGTTCTTGAATCTCTCGATCGCCTCTTCGAAACGGGCGTTCTTGTACGCCTGTACGCCCTTGTTGAGCTGGTCGCGGGCCTTCAGCTTGTTACAACCGGTGACGGCCAGCAGCGCTGCCGACATGGCCAGCACCGCGATCAGCTTTGCGGCCCACCATGCCAGGTGCTTTCTCTCGCTTCTGTTCATGAGTGCTTGCATCTCCTTGCCAGAAAATCCGGGCTGACAGCCGGTCCGTTGCGAACGGCCGGCCCTCAGCTCCTCCTGGCGGTATGAAACCCGTATGCGCAACGATGCGCACGGGACCTATGCCTCTCCCGTGCGCGTGCGCCAGACCTCGCGAGCCCTATTGGCCCTGCTCGATCTTGGCCGTGATCAGGCCGACCTTGTCCACACCGGCGGCGTGGGCGATGTCGATGACCTGCGCCACGTCGGCGAACTGCAGTTCGGTATCGCCCTTGACGAACATCACCTTCTCGGCGCGGGTCTTATAAATGTCCTCGAGACGTGTCTGGAGATTGTCCCAGGTGGCGTCATCCTGGTTGATCTTCAGCGCAGGACGCTCCCCACCGGGCAAATGGATCACCTGCACCACGACGGTGCGATCCGTTGGTTCGCTCTTGGGGGCGTTAGGCGGCGGCGGCTGCGGCACCAGGGCCTCCAGGCCCTTGGGCGTCAGCGGCGTGATCACCATGAAGATGATCAGCAGCACCAGCAGCACGTCGATGAGCGGCGTCACGTTGATGTCCGCCGAGGGACCGCCCTTCCCTCCTCCTGCTGTCATTCCCATTGCATTAACCTCGTCATTTCTTCGTGGCGTCGCCCGAAGTGCCGCCAGCGGCCGGAACGCCGGGCGGCGGGGCGAAGGAGCCCGACTTGCGCTGTTCGGTGAGCAGGCCGAGTTGGTCCACGCCCGCGGAGCGGACGTTATCCACCACTTCCACCACGTTGCCATAGCGGACGCGTGCGTCCGCCTTAATGAACACGCGTTTGTCGGTACGGTTCGCCAGCCGCTCCTTCATCTTGTTGGTGAGCTGGTCGGGCGAGATCTTGTCGGAACCGAAGAAGACCGTGCCGTCGCGCTGGATCGCGACCAGCAGTGCGTCTTCCTTGTCCGCATCCTGCATCTGGATCGGGTTATTGGTGCGCGCAAGGTCCACGCTGACGCCCTTCTGCAACATGGGCGTGATCACCATGAAGATGATCAGTAGCACCAGCATCACGTCCACCATGGGGGTGACGTTGATGTTGGAATTGATCTTGCTGCCTTCGTCTCGTTTTGCCAATGCCATAAGAGTCTTGACTCCTGCGAAGCCGCCGCGCAACCCATGCGGCACGGGCGGCTCGCGCCCGTGCCTTCAAGCCTGTGTCGCGCGAAGGGCCGGTGTTACCGGCGGATCGCGTTCCGGCGCTTCAGGAAGTAATCGATCAGCTCGCTGGAGCTGTTGTCCATCTCGACGTCGAACGCCTCCACCTTATTGGTGAAGTAGTTGAACATCATCACGGCCGGGATGGCGACGAACAGACCGATGGCCGTGGTCACCAGCGCTTCCGAGATGCCACCGGCGACGGCGCCCAGACCGGTCGCCTTCTGCGCCTGAATCCCCTGGAAGGCGTTGATGATGCCGACCACGGTACCCAGCAGCCCCACGAACGGAGCCGTGGACCCGATGGTGGCCAAGCCGCCCAGGCCACGCCTGAGTTCGGCGTGCACGATGGCCTCAGCGCGTTCCAAGGCGCGACGGCTGGCTTCGATGTCCTCGCCCGGGATCTCATTGGACTCGGAGTGCGCCTTGAACTCCTGCAAGCCCGCGGTGACGACCTTGGCCAGGTGGCTCTTCTTGTTGCGCTCGGCCACGCGGATGGCTTCGTCGATCTTGCCCTCGCGCAGGGCGCCGGCCACGGCCGGGGCGAACGCACGCGACTGCTTGCGGGCCGCGCCAAAGGCGATCCAGCGGTCGATCATCACCCCGATGGACCAGGCCGACATGATGAACAGGATGATGACCACGATCCTGGCCATCCATCCCATCTGCTTCCAAAGCGAGACCGGGTCCCAGCCCACCTGCGCCTCCTGGAACATCCAGAGCGCGAAGGTGGGGAAGTTGGCAAGTGCTACAGCTGATAGGCTAGTCAAAAGCATGGGTTGATCCTTTCCTCCTCAGAACATCCGAAACTTGTTTGCGCGAATCAGAACCTCGAGATTTCAGACCGTTGTTGCTGCGAGCGGGGCTGGGCAGTCGCTCCGTGCGGGGCGGCCGCCTGTCCTCCGGTTCATCCACCTAGGCTGAAGATCACACTCACGGTGGTTTCCACTTCGACGGGCTCTCCGTTCAGATAGTAGGGCTTGTACCGCCACTGCTTGACCGCTTCGACAGCAGCCGGGATCAGCATGGGATGGCCGCTGATGGCACGCAGATTTTCCACCACTCCAGCCTTGCTGATGACCGCCTGCAGCATCACCGTGCCCGAGATGCGGGCGTTCTTGGCGATCGGCGGGTAGACCGGCGTCACCTTGTTGATCAGGTTGCCCTGCTGCACGCCGGATGAGACACGCACGCGCTGCGGGGTCGCAACCTTGGGAACCGCTATCGGAGTGGAGCTGATGATGCCGCCGATCACGCCGCCCATCTGGCCGCCGGGCACGCCGCCCGGGACGCCACCCACCACGCCACCCATCCCGCTCACCACCGGAGGCGCCTCTTCTTCCTTGATCATGGCGACTTTCTGGGGGATTTTGGTGGGAGTGCGGAGCTGTCCGTCCACCAGGTCGGTCTGCACCACCTTCACCGCCTTGATCGGTATCGCCGCCGGCGGCGGCGGCGGGGGCGGCGGCGGCGGCGCCACCAGGAAGGTCATCAACTGCTGCTTGGGCAGCGCCTCAGTGTAGATCAGCGGGATGAGGATCATCACGCCGATCAGCATCACCTGCACCACGAACGACACGGCGGTCGTCCATCCGCGGCCGGTCTTTAATCTGCCGCCAGACTCTATAAGGCTGTCTTCAAACATAGCCTTCTCCCGTGGGGTTAATTCCCAATCATTTAGACACCGCAGGGGCCGATTTTGCTCCCGCGCTATCCCATCCGGCCGCGGCCGGAGAGGGCTGTTTCATTTCGAGACCACCCTAACGGGGAACAGGGGCCCCGAACGCAAAATGATGGCCTATGCCTTGACTCGGACCTTCTCGCGCCGGCTGCCCTCGTTCGAAACCACCACCGGACCGCGACCGCTCCGGGCCGACCGCCACTCCTGGTACGCCACCACCATCGGGGC